>DATLAD010000243.1:0-7580 GCA_035527575.1 Dehalococcoidales bacterium | reverse complement strand
CGGTATGGCCCAGATAGACCAGGTCGGTGAACGGGTCGGTGCTGAACCAGCGCATGTAGGTGAGCAGGTGGGTGATATCCATACCCGACCACATGAGTGACAGGCCCGGAGCGGCTTGACCCCAGACCGTACCGTAGAACCGGCCGGGGTCGGCAAGGTCCAGATCGGTCTGAATCCCCACGGCATCGAGGTACTGCTTGATGGCCGTGGCGGCATCAACATCGGCGGTAGAACCGGCATTGACAATCAGCTTGGTCTTGAGGCCATTGGGGTAGCCGGCTGCGGTCAGTAGCTCTTTGGCCTTCGCCACGTTATACTTGCGCTCCGGATATTGCGGGTCGTAGCCCCACTCGCCGGGAGGTGCCAACTGCAACAGGGGCACCCATAAACCGCCGCCGATGGCCTTGGCGATGGCCGTCTTATCCAGGGCATAGTCAAGTGCGTAGCGCAGATTGACATCGTTCCAGACGGAGGTGGGGTCTGAGGTATTGGGCCAGATGCTGTAGACAAGGCCGACCCAGCCGCTTATCTTTTTATAGCCCTTGGCGATCATATCTTTCTGGGCTGCGGCAGGGGCGCCCTGCCAGTAGTCCGCCTCTCCCGCCTCCATGATGGCCTGGGCGGTCACCGCGTCGGGAATATAGCGGATTTCAACACGGTCAAGATACGGAAGGGGAGCAGCCAAGTACTTATCGAACTTCTCCCACGTCATATGGGAGTCGCGTATGTACTCTACCAGCTTGAAGGGGCCGGCGCCGACCAGGTGGGTTTCATCCCATTCCACCGTGCCTCCACCCTTATCGAAGGCATCCTTGGAGCGCGGGAAGAACCATCCCCAACTCTGGATAAGCTGGTTGGTGTACTCGTTGTAGCGAATCTGGAAGGTAAGGTTGTCGATTTTATCGATTCCCTCGAAGTAGTTGAAGTACTGCAGCCGTCCGGCATCTATCATTCGCTGAAAGCCCCAGATACAAACGTCGGCCGTTATCGCGGTCCCATCATGGAACACAAGGCCCGGCTTTATGTGGAAGACAATCTTCTTATTGGCGACATCGTCGTCAACACTGGAGCACAGGACTGCCTCCAGGCCGTTCCCCTTGGTCCTGTCGGCGGTGGCGTCCATCAGGGCGTTGAGACCATAGAGCGTGGCGCCGAGGTCAGCGGGGCCTCCCCGGAAACCACCCAGAACCTGCGGGCCGGATGGTGCAAGAACTCTCAGCGTGCCGCCATAGACCCCATTAGCGAATTCGGGTGGTAATACCGGCTTTGCTGGCGCTGGTGCTGGAGCGGGAGCCGGTGCTGGAGCGGGAGCCGGTGCCGGAGCGGGAGCCGGTGCCGGAGCGGGAGCTGGTGCCGGAGCGGGAGCCGGTGCCGGTGTCGGTGCCGGAGCGGGAGCGGGTTCAGCACAACTGGCAATAAGTAACCCGCTGATGATAATAAGGGTTAATGCGATGAATAATAATCTTTTCTTCATTAACGGTTTTCGCCTCCTTTATTTAACTGTCACCTGTATATTCTCACGGATTTTCGGTGAATCACCGAGCTTTCCGGTTACATTAATTAATGCTTGTCTATCCAGACGCCTTCAGGGCTGCAGCGTATGAAACCCTGTGTAGGATAATCGGTACGGACGTAGGGTTGAATAACGTACGCATAAAGTAGTCACCAAAGTGGATATAACAAGACTTTATCACTTATATTAAGCTTTTCACAACAGACTTTCAACCCCCCCTATCGACCCTCATAAAGCTGGTTTAGGACACAGGTAACCGGTATTGTCCTATCTTCTCGCTTCACATGACAGGCCTCCTCTCCGGATACAATCCCGCAATTAAGCTTAAAACTTTTATCCATATACTATATACTAATTAATGCTTGTCCATCCACTCGTTGTAGGTTGCCCTGGCCACCATCATTTCCTGGAGATATGTGGTGTGGACATACGGGGCAATGATGTAGGCGGACGGAGTCAGGTAGGTCGGGACTACCAGACATTCATCAGCCATGTACCTGACCAGTTTCTTGGCCCACTCTTTCTGGCCTGCCTCGTCGAAGGCCTGGTAGGCTTGCCGGCACATGTCAACCAGTTCCTGCGGCCTCTCCAGGTCCGCATAGTTGGCGAATGGGTCCGGACCGAACTGGCGGAAGAAGGTTGCCAAATAGTTGAAGTCCATGCCGGTTAAAAAGAGTGCCAGGTCATTCCAGCCGTTCAACCAGACCGAGCCAAAGAACCGGCCGGCATCGGCAACGTCGATATTAGTCTCCATGCCAACGTCATCAAGATACTGCTTGATAGCTTGTGGAGCGTCCAGGTTACCCTGTAGGACCAGCAGGTTGACCTTGAGACCATTGGGGTAGCCGGCGTCGGCTATCAGTTGCCTGGCCTTATCGGGATTGAACGGGCGGCCGGGGTAATCGGGGTCATAGCCCCACTCCCCGGGGGGTGCCACCATGGTCTGCGGCGTGAAGTAACCCATACCGAGGGCTTTGGCTATGGTCGGTTTATCGAGCGCGTACTCTATGGCTTCGCGCAGTCTCTTGTCCTTGAATCTTGAGTCGGCGCTCTTGTTATCAATGTAGATGATACCGGGCGTGCCGAACCCCTCCTGCCGGACATATCCCTTTCCCTCGAGGTTAACCTGGTCCCGTATCGGGGCGCCGTACCACATGTCCGCCTCTCCGGCTTCCATTATGGCTGTGGCCGTTACGGTATCGGGTATAATTACTACCTCAATTCCGTCGAGGTAAGGCTTGCCTTCCATCCAGTAGTTGGGATTCTTTTCCCAGACAAGGCGGTCGTCCCGCTTGTATTCTATCAGAATGAACGGGCCGGTCCCGACACAGTTGGCGCGGGCGAACTGCTTGCCTTTATCAAAGTCGCCGCCGCTGGCCTTGTCCCAGGCTGCCTTGGAGTAGATGGGTATCCAGCCGAGACCGTCGAGCGACTGGTTGGTGATGTTATTGAGGTTTAACCTCATGGTGTACTCATCGACTACTTGGATTGAATCGACAGTGTCTTTATATTGCAGTCTGCCGGCATCCTTGTAGAGCTGGTAGTTCCAGGCGGCCACTTCGGCATTGAGGGCCGAGCCGTCATGGAATTTAACGTTCTTCCTTATATGGAAAGTAATTGTCTTCTTGGCAACATCGAGTTCGTAGGACTCGGCCAGCATCGGATGTATTTGTTTATCGGGGTCATTGTACTCCAGCATTCTTTCAACGCCGGGCATCACGGCGATTTCATCGCCGGGGCCCATTTCCGGTAGCCAGCCCAGACACATCGGGCCGCTGCCCGCGATTTGCCTCAGCACGCCACCGTATACTTGCTCACCGGGTGTGGGTGCCGGGGCAGGAGTCGGTGTTGGAGTTGGTGCGGGTGTTGGAGCTGGTGTGGGAGCGGGAGCAGGAGCGGGAGCAGGAGCAGGTGTGGGTGTGGGTTCCGCTGCCGGCTTAGCGCAGCCGCCGAAGACGAGGCTAATAGCCAGGATAGCTACTAACGAGAGGAAGATTAGCTTCTTCATTTTTAGCGCCTCCTTTTTGATTTTCAATACGGCTTTCTACTTCCGGGAAATACCTGTAGGGTATCTAAAACAGGTAAAATCTAATATTTACCTTTTTTCAATCACCTCCTTAGACAGTTGAAAGACACGCCGGTATCCGGTATATACAATCATGGACTGTAGAGTTCCGGATATATGGTTGTAAAAACATGTTTCTCAAATTGCATGAGCCTAATAGTAGGCTCATTATATATATGCATCTTTAAAAATGTCAAGCTTTTTACGAGCTATATCCTGTTAATTCGGGCAAATTTGCAGGTAAAGGGGTGAATCAGGTATTTTAAATGCGATTTTGACACGAACCGTACTTGGAAGTCAACTGGTGCGAAAGCAGGGGGTTTGATACTTTTGCCTTGCGTAAGCGAGGCTCCTTCTGAAAATAGCATATCGCCTGAACGGGAGCCCGGGCGTGGCGTTATTTTTATGTCGGCTCTAGGCGGCGAGTTGCTGTGTCTTCCTCAACGTGAACGCGACTATCCCCAGCAGAATGAGGTTCAGCCCGATAAGTACGAAGACGTTTACGGCGATATCCGGCCAGCTTCCGCCGCGCTGGCTGATATCCACTATTGGTTGAATAATGTAGTAAGTGGGAAAAATCCTGCCGACCCATGTGGGAATCTCGGGGAAGAGATAGATAAAAACGGGAGCGAAAAGGATAATCCCACCGAATTTCCAGATGGCGAACAGCGTGGTAAAGTCCTTGATGTAAGTTCCCAGTAACAGGCCTATCGCCATAGCCATGATGGCACCGAGTACCAGCACCATGGTCAGCAGCAGGGGGTGGCTGCCGAAGGCCTGGTTAATTATCAGTATCAGGATGCCCATGAAAAGGCTGAGGATAATACCGACCAGCCCCTTGGCGGCGAAAATATCCTCGATGGTTGTCGGCGTTACTATTAATGCCTCAAGCGTCTTTTTTGTTTTCTCGTTTATTACCGAAGTTGCCGGTAACATAAACCCGCCCAGAAACACCGCCATAAGCACGACCAGAGGCAGCAGCCGGTCACCCCAGGGAACACTGGCCTCCTCACCCAGGGTAACTGTCTGGATGTTTACCGGGGATTCCTGGCCGACCATGTTCCTGATGGCGTCGGTTATGGCTGCGCCGATAGTCATGCGGTTCTTGGCCAGGCTCTCTCCCCAGATGTAACCGGTGAGCTTGACACCGGTGCCTCCTGCAATAGAACTATCGAAACCTTCGGGGAGCACTATGCCCATGTCTACAGCGCCGGTCTTGACCGCCTGCTGAAGCTCGGCGTCGCTTCTATATTGTCTGGTAACCAGCGAATCGCTTTCCGTGAGCAGGGCTATCACGCGGGAGCTGTCTTCACCGACCACTCCCAGTTTAGGTTTTTCGGTAAAAAGGGTGCCGAAGATTAACGTTACCATGAGCGAGATGACAATCGGGGCGACGATGGCAAAAATAAAGATGTAGCTCTTCGAGCCATGCAGGAATTCCTTGCCCAGCAGGATACCCACTCGTTTGAGACTCATTGGAATTTCCTCCTCAGTACCATGATGCCGATCCAGGTGATAGCCAGGCAGAACCCCGCCAGTATCAGAAGGTTAGACCACAAATCGCTCCAACCGGAGGCAAAGTTCGCTGCCCGATGCACCGTATCGACCAGAAAATAAGAGGGGATAACCTTCACCCAGCCCGTAATTACGCCGGGGAACATGACGATGAATGACGGCAGTATCATCAGGATAAAGGCCAGGATACCCCACCCCAGCACCGACATGAAATCTTTACTGAGGGAGCCGATGATAAAAGCGATTCCGGTAACCAGTACCGCTCCCAGCAGCAGGGTTATCAGGACTATCAGCGGCTGCTGGTTCATACCGCCGACCAGCACCATGAACAGTACTGCCTGTACGAAGGCGATGCCGGTGCCGGTAATTCCCTTGGCGATAAACAGTTCTTTAACGCTCATGGGGGTAACCAGCAGGGCCTGTATGGTGCCCCGCTCCACCTCCTCGGCTATCAAGTTTGCCAGGCCCAGCATCTCCACCATGAGGATGAAGACGGCCAGCAGGGGACGCAACCTATCGCGCGGCGGTATCGGCTGGCCGATTGTATCCGGTCCCAGGATTTCTCCGGACAGCTCTATGGATAATGGCTGCCCCGTCTGCATGTAAGCCAGCTCCTGTATCATTAACACGACGGCGTCTTTGGCCTCGTCCGGCACGTCCGGGGTGAAATAAAGATTGATGGTGGGCTTCTGTTTGGAGTTGAATTTCTCCATTATGTCCGCCGGCAGCGATATCCCGGCGACATACTTGCCGTCGATAACAGCTTCTTTCAGCGCCTCTTCGGATGATACGATGTCGATTTCCAGTCCCTCATTCGGCAGCTGATTAAAAACCGGGGGTACTACCGGCGCGTAGAGACCTATTTTCAGAGTCTCGCTGACGGAGTTCGGCATCACGAAGTAGAGGACGATGTAGATAATGAGGCCGAAAATAGTCAGGGCGGCAAAGAGCTTCTTTCTGAAGAAAAGGGAGAAGTCTTTGGCAATCAGGGTGCCGATAATACGCCAGTTCATTAGACGAGCCCCCGTCCGGTAAGACTGATGAAGATGTCTTCCAGGGTGGCTTCTTCGCTATGGATGGTGATGACTTTCTCCCGTGAAAAGAGTTCCCGGACGGCTTCGGGCGTTTCCGGGGTGTCCAGTGTTATCTCCCGGTCCTCAAGTCTGCCATCATCCGCGGCGACTTTCGCCTTGAGCGCCCGCTTGCCGTATTGCTGCTTCAGCTTGTGGGGAGTGTCCAGCGCCACGATTTTACCCTGGTTCATAAAGGCCACCCGGTCGGAGAGCTTGTCGGCCTCCATCATGTCGTGGGTGGTGAGGAATACGGTGGCGCCCCGCTCGCGCTCTTCAAGGATAATGTTCCTGATTGTCTCGGATGAGGTGGGGTCGAGTCCGGCGGTGGGTTCATCGAGAAAAAGGATGCGCGGCCTGTTAAGTATAGCCCTGGCCACCATGAGACGCTGCTTCATCCCTTTGGAGTACGTTTCGACCCTGTCTTTGCCCCTTCCGCCCAGCCCTACGCGCTCCAGCAGGGCATTACCGTCAAATGAACGCATGCCGAACAGGCGGGCGAACAGATTGAGGTTTTCCAGGCCGGTCATCTGTTCGTAGAGGTTCGTCGTTTCAAAGCAGACGCCAATCTCACCCTGTACCTTATCGGCGTTTTTCGTGACATCCATACCGAGCAGCCTGGCCTGTCCGCCTTTAGGCTTGAGCTGGCCGGTCAGCATCTTGAAGGTCGTCGTCTTGCCGGCGCCGTTGGGGCCGAGGAAACCCAGGATTTCGCTTTCGGCCACGTTAAAACTTACACGGTCCACGGCGGTTTTTTCACCGTACCGGTAGGTCAGGTCTTCAGCTACGATGGCATCTTGCGTCATTACATCTCCTTTCCCTCCGGGGTCGAGCCTCATTTAACCGGAAATATAAAAAATTACTGTCATTATGTTGGGACACATTGAACTAATTGAATAAATATATTACATATTATAAATAAATCTATTGACTTTGTCAAGGGAATATTTTATAATTTAAAAGAAATCAGTTCAATATTTAAAGTTAACGTGGGGGGAAGGGCCGGATGGATGGCTTTGAGAGAAGGAAGGAACAGAAGAAAGAAAGTATCCGCCGCGCCGCGCTGGAACTCTATCAAACCTTCGGGTTCAAAAAAGTCAGCGTAAGTGATATCGCCAGGCGTGCCGGGGTCTCGCAGGTCACGATATATAACCATTTCGCCAGCAAGGAAGCCCTGATACGCAATGTCCTGAAGTGGTATATGCGGCAACTCTTTGACAAATACGAAAGCACGATGAACAGCAAACTGACGTTTCAGGAGAAGCTGGAAAATATTGTTTTTGATAAAACGCAGGTCGTCAGCCAGTTCCAGGGGGAGCTGCAACAGGCCGTTTTACAAAACGACCCGGAGTTGCGGGCATTCCTGGAAGATATGTATTTGAACCACATGATGCCGGTTATTGTGGCCTTTCTTAAA
>DATLAD010000242.1:0-2945 GCA_035527575.1 Dehalococcoidales bacterium | reverse complement strand
GTCCACCCTGATTTGAAGCAATTGACCTTTAGTCAGCAGCTCCTGGACCGGGGCATTGGCTAGCATAACGCCTTGCTTGATTATCGCCACCCTGTTGCACACCAACTCAACTTCGTGAAGCAGGTGACTGCATAGAAAGACTGCGCGATGTTCATGAGCAAGCTGCGGAATCAGGTCGCGCACTTCTTTAGTTCCGGCCGGGTCAAGCCCGCTGGTAGGTTCATCCAGGATGATAAGTTCCGGGTCCCGAAGTAGGGTCGATGCAATTCCCAGCCGTTGTTTCATTCCCATCGAATAATGGTCGTACCGGTCTCCGGCGCGGTCCAGAAGGTTGACTCGCTCCAGCACCTCGGTTGTCTTGGCTTTCGGAATGCCCCCTATAGCTCTGGCAAGTGCCTCTAGATTGTCCCACCCGGATAGGTAAGGATAAAAGGCAGGTTCTTCGATCACCGCGCCCACACGCCGTAACATAGACCAACCGCTTCCACTAAGCTTGATACCAAAAAGCTCGATTTGTCCTGCTGTAGGAGCGACCAAACCGAGAATCATGCCGACTGTGGTGCTTTTGCCGGCTCCATTTGGCCCCAGGAATCCAAACACCTCACCTCGGCGTAGCTCCAAGTCGAGGTCCTTGACTGCTTCCAACTTGCCGAAACGCTTGGTGAGACCGGCGGTACGCAGGATAATATCACCGCCTTCCCTTGAGCCGGGATGAGGTTCCATGTTTGTTTTAGTGCTCATGCCGCCTTTCTATATTTTCCTGCCAAGTAGCCGAGTGGTATATGAGAGTTCCGCTTATTATTCTGCATATTATACGTCAAGAAAGGTCCGTGTCAAGTCAGGATGGAAATGCCTAATTTAGCAAATTCAACAAATCATCTGAATATGACCCCATTGACTTTTTACTTAATTATTTGGTCACTAATAGAAATTATACATCATCTGGCACATCAATAAAATTAATTGATGATTTATTAATTTATTTTAAGAGGCAACAACCCGGCTTTCACCGCCTGAACGGGTTATTTACTACATATTAGATCCCTGCTGGTGTATTAAGTTACTATTGTTCTGGCAATCGTAGTGGTCAGATTTACCGTTTTTCATGGTAATCTTCTTAGCGTCCTTCATCTCCTTCTTGGCACGGCACTTTACGCAGTAAGCTTGCATATTAAGACCTCCTCTTGTAGTTCTGCGATGACATTAAACAATTTGACCATAGTGAATCAAGTCGATACTTTCTAATTAAAGGCTCAGGGATACCTCTGCGGGATAGGGATAGTGCTAAATCATACAAAGGTAATGCCCGGTTGTTAAGTCTCGCTGGTATTTGTATAACTATCTCGATTGCTCTATTTAATTTGAAATTTTTAGAACGGGCAAACCTTCAAGGAGTTGGTATATTTAAGCCTCATATCCTTCCATGAATCGTGTTCTCCTGGCGAGGTTATCAGGAGAGGGGGTTTCACCCCTCTAAAACTCCCCTGTTATCATGTGCAAGGGCTTGCCGTTTATCCCACTGCTCACGTTTCAATTCCATGAGCAGGAAGTGATGGCCATTGCGTCTCAGGTGTCCGCACGGCGTGAAGCCGCATTTCTGGAAGCACTTCTGCGCCCGCAGGTTCGAGTCCAGCGTCTTCAGGTAAAGGCGGTGGAGGCTGGTCGTGAGGAAAACGTGGTCGGCCATGGTACTGACGGTATCGGTGCCGTAGCCCTTGTCCCAGTAATCCCGGTCGCCGATCATGATGCCCAGTTGCGCTTCACCCTTCTTTCCGTCGATATCGTAGCAGGTGCAGTTGCCGATATGCCTGCCGTCGAGGGTTTCCACGGCCAGTGGGTATTTGTTGGGTTTCGAGCGATGTATCTCGGAGGCGTAGTCCAGCAGATAGATGGAAAAGGACATGATAAGCGTTGTGGCCGCGTCGAGTCCGGCCAGTTCCGGGTCCGATTGCCACCGGTAGTCGTTGCGGACATCGGCCAGCTTTTTCTCGCGGAGCTTGACCTTGCTCCCGGTAATAACTTCACTTTTCAGGGGTTTAAACCCTGCCAGGGCAGTACTTTTATGTAACTTCATAGCTGATGAAGAACGCGGTTTATGCTTTAATCCTCGTCTTCCTCATCCTCCTCCTCGCCGCGTTCCCATATCGGTTCGGTGAAGTAGTCGATATATTCTTCCATTGCCTGGGCGGCCACCTGCTTGATTCTCTCCCTGGCCTCGACGGCCATCTTGGCCAGTTCCGCGAAGTCGATTTTAATCTCCAGCATACCGGTCAGCACTTTCAATACGGCCAGCGCCGCCATGGGGTTGGGCACGCGGCTGGCGTAAACGGGCACCTCGCCCAGCAGGCAGATGCCGTCGATATCTCTTTCCTTGGCCACGCCCAGCAGCAGGCCGTTAAGTCCGGCAATTTGCAGATTGCTCGAATGCTCCAGGTTGTATTTTTTCAAATCACTCGCTACCAGGTGGCTGGTGGCGACGCCCCAGACCTTGGGCGGCTCGGTATGGTGGATGCGGGTAATGGCCGCCGCGCAGGTGTAAATACGTTCGACGCCGAACCTGTTGCCCACGTCCAGGACGCAGTTGGCCAGTTCGTAGCCCTTGGCGGCCGGCTGGTCATCGCCGATGAACAGTATCAAATCGTTGCCGTCTTTTTCGTTTTTCCAGTAGTAGAACTCGCTCTGGGGGAAATTGGGCGCCTCGACCAGGTTGTCCTTGACCGTCACGCCGATGGGGTCGAAGAAGTAAGGGGCTTCGAGATACCCCAGTTCTTTAAAGGGGAGCTTGGCTCTGAGATAGTTGGCGATAATCGTGGCGACGTTGCCGATGCCGGGCCAGGCCGCCAGGAGATTGGGCGTGCGGAGTTTGGGCCGGGCGTGGATTTTAACGATACTGTTCATTTTATTCTACCTCTCCTCTCATCATGTCATTCTCGGGCTTGACCCGA
>DATLAD010000241.1:0-3437 GCA_035527575.1 Dehalococcoidales bacterium | reverse complement strand
CGTAGAGGCACAGGCACTGGAGGCGATGGGGGTCGACTACGTAGATGAGTCCGAGGTCTTAACACCGGCCGACGAGAAATATCACGTCTGGAAGCATGACTTCAAGGTGCCGTTCGTCTGTGGCTGCCGTGACCTGGGTGAGGCTTTGCGGCGCTTACACGAAGGTGCGGCCATGATAAGAACGAAGGGAGAGGCCGGTACCGGTAACATCGTGGAGGCGGTAAGGCACATGCGAGCCGTCATGGAAGGTATTCAGCAGGTGGTAAACGCTTCGGAAGCCGGGTTGAATGAACTGGCGACGGAATACCGCGTGCCCGTAGAACTGGTAAAAGAGGTCAAGAAGCTGGGCAAACTGCCGGTCGTCAATTTCGCCGCGGGCGGCATAGCGACACCGGCCGACGCCGCCCTGATGATGCAACTCGGAGCGGAGGGTGTCTTCGTCGGCTCGGGCGTCTTCAAGTCGAGCAACCCCGAGGCAAGAGCCAAAGCTATCGTCAAGGCTACTACCCATTACCAGGACCCGGCCATCATCGTCGAGGTCTCCAAGAACCTCGGAGACGCCATGATGGGACTGGATATCAAGCAGATTCCCTCCGAGGAACTACTGGCACAGAGAGGGTGGTAAAAACATAAGAATGATTTGGAAGCATCTTCTGAGTCAGACGCTGAAAATTCAAGGATGGATGGTTGTATGAAGATTGGTGTCCTTGCCTCGCAGGGAGCCTTTGCCGAGCATATATCAACACTGAGACAACTGGATACAGAAGCTGTGCCCGTCCGTTTACCCGGGGAACTCCGGGGAGTGGACGGGCTGATTATTCCGGGGGGAGAAAGCACGGCCATCAGTCGCCTGATGTCTTCTTACAGCCTGATGAGCGAAATAACCTCCATGGCCAGGGATGGAATACCGCTCTTCGGTACCTGCGCCGGCATGATACTCATGGCCAGGAATATTTCAGGTAACACTACGGAATCGCTCGGGCTGATGGACATCAGAGTCAAACGCAACGCCTTCGGGCGGCAGGTTGACAGCTTCGAGACGGAACTTGAAATACCGGTACTGGGTGAAAAACCTTTTCCGGCAGTGTTTATCCGCGCCCCGGTAATCGAGCGTTGCGACAGCGGCGTGGATATCCTGGCATGCCTGAAAGACGGTAGAATCGTCGCTGCCAGGCAGGGAAAACTGCTGGTGACGGCATTCCATCCGGAACTGACCGACGACCTGAGATTCCACCGTTATTTCCTAGATATGGTATCCGGAAAACGTTAGAGATAACCGGGGGGAGGACTGTGCAAAAGGTAATTACCGACGACATGGACGCCCTGCTCGATATTTTGCCTCCTCAAATCAAAAAGCCGCTGGTACTGCAGAAGGATATCAGCGAACTGCTCGAAGTGGTGCTGGACCTGGGGCGTACACCGGAAGCTCGCTTTCCCAGGCGGGAAATGGAGTTGAACGACAAAGAGGTCGAGGAAGCGGATATCGACTTCGTGGTGGCGCGTATCGGCACCTTCGGGGAGGACAACCGCGCCGGCATTGAAAGGACTCTCCACCGCATTTCCGCCATACGAAACAGGCGGGGACGCATCGTGGGGCTGACGTGCCGGGTAGGAAGGGCCGTCTTCGGCACGATAGAAGTAATCAAAGACCTGGTACAGTCAGGTAAAAGCGTCCTGTTGCTGGGCAGGCCGGGCGTGGGCAAAACGACCATGCTGCGGGAAGTGGCGCGCGTGCTGGCTGATGACGCGAATAAACGGGTTATCATCGTGGACACCTCCAACGAAATAGCCGGCGACGGCGATATACCTCATCCGGCCATCGGACATGCCCGGAGAATGCAGGTAGCCACGCCGTCCCTGCAACACGCCGTCATGATTGAGGCCGTGGAAAACCACATGCCCGAGGTTATCGTTATCGACGAGATAGGTACCGAACTCGAAGCCATGGCCGCCCGGACGATTGCCGAGCGCGGCGTCCAGCTGGTCGGCACGGCTCACGGCAATACCCTGGACAACCTGATGATGAACCCGACACTGGCCGACCTTATCGGCGGGATACAGTCGGTAACACTGGGCGATGAGGAAGCGCGGAGGCGGGGTACACAAAAGTCCATTCTGGAGAGGAAATCGCCGCCGACCTTCGATATCGTCGTCGAGATTCAGGAACGTGACAGGGTGGCCATCCACCAGGACGTCGGCGAGGCCGCCGATGCGCTGCTACGCGGAGCGCCTCCCAGCACGGAAGTGCGCTGGCTGGACGAGCAGGGCGAAGTAAAAATTGAGAAAGCCCAGACGGAAAAAACCAGGATCACCAGGAGCAAGCGTGCGGAAAAGGAAGCTAAGTCACACAGAATCTACCTCTTCGGGGTAAACCGGTCGAGGCTCGTACAGATGGGCCGCGATTTACATATCGACATGGATATCGTCGATAACCTGCATGAGGCCAGCATATTCGTGACCTCCAAGAACTACTATAGACGGAGACCTCAGAAGGTCAGGGATGCCGAAATCGCTCACCTGCCCGTATATGTTCTCAGGAGCAACACTCCGCCGCAGATGCGGCAACTGCTGGGGACGCTGTACTCCCTGAAAGATAGCGATAAGTCCGGCTCGTTTAAGACCGCCCTGGGTGAAGCCGAGGAAGCCGTGTCGCAGGTAATAGAGGGCGAGGAAGCCGTGGAGCTGAGTCCGCAGAGCTCTTACATCCGCCGCCTGCAACACCTCATAGCCCAGCGCAGCGACCTGGCTTCACGAAGCTCCGGCAGAGACCCTAATAGAAGGGTCAGGATATATAAAGAGCGACCGAGGTAAATCAAAGCGAGGTGGAAGATGAGTAATGAGGTCTTTAGTTTTACACCAGAGCAAAAAACAAATCTTGAAAAGTGGAAATTATTTCTTGATACTGAGCAAGCACGTGCATGGGCTACAAAGGAAAAAGAAGCTATAGAATCAATCTATTATATCATTAAACAAGCAAAATTCGAAGAAGGGAATGATTTAACGGCAAAGCAGTTAGATGATATTTTTCGTTACATGTGTAACCTAATCTTCAATCGGGCTTTAAATAGGAAGCTATACGAAGATAATGGGCTTAACAATTTTAACTCAAAACTGAGAATGCTACTTTTTGGTAAAGACCCTTTAGCTAAGCGAGTAAGTCAATTTTTTGAACTAAAACGAGTACGTATGCTGACTTTATCCCATTTCCTATGTTGCGTTAGTCCCACTGAATACCCCGAGATTGGTTGGCAAACTTTTGATATCCTTGAGCTTGACTCAACTCAACTTGATAATGCTTACAGGCAAGCATTAAGGGAGTATAATATCTCCTCGCCACAGGATTATCGTGGTGATACCATAGAATATTTGAGAGATATGGTTGTCTTTCGTCAGATTAAAAATCTTCTACACATCGAAGAATATAATCTTATAAATGA
>DATLAD010000240.1:0-4915 GCA_035527575.1 Dehalococcoidales bacterium | reverse complement strand
GACCGGCGCATCTCCATCTCCTCGACACGGATTTCTTCGCCAGCCAGGAACCTCTTAAATACTTCCTGTGCCCTGGCCTTGCCGCTGGTCGTATCGGCGTACAGGTCGGACACCGGCCTCCCGACCATTTCATCCAGGCTGTAACCGAGCAGTTCAATAGCGCTGCGGTTGGCCCGATGGATAAGGCCATCCACTCCGACCGATAAATACGCATTTGGGGCCTCTTCATAAAGGTCGCGGTAACGCTCCTCGCTCTGCTTCAGGTTTCTGAAGAGAAGGTCATGGGGCCTGATAAGCCCGGTCTCGATAATAGCCTTGTAGATAAGATAAAAGGACGCTATCTTCAGAAAATGCCCGATGAGGCTCGGTAAACCGTAAGGACTTTCGTAAAGCGTGAAAGCCAGCTCCGAGGCAATAGTCACGATGACAGACGCATACAGCAGTCTTAATACGCCGGCATCAAACTCCCTTCGCTTGAGAAACATGGTGAAAATGGAGCCGACCAGGATTGCCGAGATGATATATTCGCTGATTTTCTTGAAAAGAGTTAATCCGGCGCCTTCAACGAAACACACGGGAAAGATATCCCAGTAGAAAACAGACAGCAGTAAAAGCACCACCACCAGACCGTAGGCGGGGAAAATATAATTAGTCCTCAGTTTACGTCCGATAAGCAGCGGGGCAACGAGGAGAGAAAGGCTTTCTACATACCGGGCACTTATCCATAGCTGGGCGGCCAGATTGGTCCCATATTCCAGGAATATCCCCATGCCCGTATAGGCGAGCGTATGCACCAGGTCTAAAGTCCCGATAAAAAGGAAGGCGATGCCGATAAATATAAAGTAGCTGTTGTCCTGGAATTGACGCGAGTTCCAGGCGATGATGAAAATGCCAAAGGCGACAATTATGCTGAATAGCTCGGCCAGGCTGTGGAAAAGGAGATAATTATACAGGCTGGAGAAATACAGACCGGCCAAAACAATGGCTGCTACCAATATAGTAATATACCAGCGCGAACTCTTTGTATCCATGGATAGCATTTAATCCTCAACCCTGCAATATTCCCGCCATAGATGATACGACCATATCCTCCTAACGTCAAGGCATCCCGGGAAGTTTTTTTGACATCCGCCTGATTTGGCACTATTATTTTGACCGAGAGCGGTAACCCGGAGATATTTAATATGAGGCGATTCCGCATACTGGTGGTTGACGACGAGGTTAGAATACTGAACTTCCTCGTTTCCAAGCTTAAAGCCTCGGGGTACGATGTGCTTACGGCGAGTAACGGCCTCGAGGGCATGGAGCAGGTAAAAGCGCAGGAGCCCGACCTGATTGTTCTTGACATTCTTATGCCGAAGATGGACGGGCTGGAAATGCTCAAGGAGATGCGCAGCTTTTCGGCGGTGCCGGTGATTATCCTGACGGCCAAGGGCACCGACCCCGATAGAATCCGGGGACTCCAGCTGGGTGCCGATGACTACCTGCCCAAGCCTTTCAACCCCGACGAACTGGTGGCCAGGATTGAGGCAATCAGGCGGCGGCTCGGCCCCGGAGAGAAGCGTGAAGTCCCCGAAGTTTACCGGCTGGGGGAAGTCACCGTAGACTTTAAAAACCGCAATGTGGTTGTCGGCGGCGAGGTTAAATACCTGACCCGGATCGAATGGCTGCTGCTCAGCCAGCTTATTACCAATACCGGCCGTCTCATGACGTATGAAGAACTGCTCACTAACGTGTGGGGGCCGGAATACCGCGACGACGTTCAAATCCTGAGAACATGGATAAGCCGCCTGAGAAACAAACTGGAAAGCGATATCCGCCTTCCCGGCATAATCCGCACCATTCCCAAAACCGGCTACATCGTAGAACGCCCTGAGGCCGAATAGCTGAACCTGAAACTCACACTGTCTTAACCTCACCGCCTCTCGCTGCGTACTATCCTTTTGGGGGTGGGGATATCTTACGGGATAAGCTGCAGATGCCGCAGGGTGGCCCGGGCGGGAATAGATATTTTTTCCCATATCTCATAATGTCATAGTTTTGTAACTTTTCACCCCTTGATTTTATAACTTCGTAATTGTCGGCGCGCTATTATCTCTATAAGAGCTTTTTTAATGTCCTTCGCACCAGCCACCCTGTCCATAAGGCGAAGGCAGATTGTACGGGGAAGGAGGCCGGCATGGGAAAGCTGAAGATAGAAGGATGTCCCCGCTGTAAAAAAGGAGCCGTCGGAATCGACAAGGACATGTACGGCTGGTACGAGTATTGCATCCAGTGTGGCTATATTCGCGACCTGCCGGACGTCATCGAACCGGCCTCGTTAAAAAGGCGTGGAGAAACGGCAAAAGCGGACAGGCCTCGATAATAAAGTCCGGTTGACATCCCTGAGAAAAGGAGACTAAACGTTATGCTCGATGGGAAGAAGATTGCCATCCTGGCCGAAGATGACTTTGAAGACTCGGAGCTTATCGAACCGCTGAGGTCGATGAAGAATGCCGGCGCCAGGGTGGTCGTCGTCGGCAGCGGTTCCCGGGACACATACCGGGGGAAAAGAGGCAACGCTACCATACGGGTTGATACGGATGCCGATAAAGTAAATGCGGAAGATTTCGATGCTGTTATCGTGCCCGGCGGCGGTGCTCCCGATAAAATGCGCCTGCACCCTTCCATGGTCGAGCTGGTGAAGAAAGCCCATGAACACGGTAAGGTAATTGCAGCTATCTGCCACGGACCGCAGCTGCTGATTTCCGCCGGAATCGTCAGGGGACGCCGTATGACATCATGGCCTTCGGTAGCCGTGGACCTCCAGAATGCCGGCGCGGAATGGGTCGATGCACCGGTTGTACTGGATGGAAACATCATCACGTCGCGCAAACCTGCCGACCTGCCGAGATTCAATAAAATGATTATCCAGGTTCTGCAAGATTAATCACAGGTGGAAGAATGAAATGGGAACGCTAACTTTAACGGCATCAGCCGGGAAAAAGGCAAATATTGATTTTCTCAGGCTCAGTCCCTACTTTGCCGGACTTGACGACTGCGTTCTGGAGAAAATCAGCCGTTTGATGGTCATAAAAAGGGTAGAGAAACACGAGATAATATGGCTGGAGCAGGAGCCCTCAAGAATGATTTACTTTGTGGCTTCCGGTCTCATCAAGCTGTTTAAAACTTCGTCCGGTGGCAAAGAGCAAATACTCAGGCTGGCGCGTCCTCTTGATTGTTTCGGCCATGCCGGAGCCTTGAACGGGGGCAGCAATCCGGAAAGCGCCCAGGCCGTGGTGCCTTCGGTGCTGTACGGACTCGCCAGAAATGACCTGGAAGTATTGCTCGTGGAGCACCAGCAACTTTCCCGAAACACCATTAAATTACTGGCGACGGAGATGCACCACTATATGTCCCTGGTCGAAGACCTTTCCCTGCGGTGTGTCAGCGGCCGATTAGCCAAGATGCTGCTTTCGATTAATAAAAGAGGCGTCTGCGATACGTCGCTGCTGCTTACCCGGGCGGACATGGCGGCAATGGCCGGAACCGTCCGGGAAGTCATCGGGAAGTCGCTTAAAGCCCTCGAAGATAAAGGGGTTATCAGGTACGACCGCCGTAAAATCATCATCAGGGACAGGGAAGCGCTAAAGACAATGGTGCGCTCGGTATAACAGGACCAGGATACTTTTTCGTATTAAAAGGAATCTAATCCCGAAAAACATTTTGGCGGGAGGCAAGAAGTGAAAAAGGATAGAAAAGTTTATACTACGGGATTCGGCGCGCCCGTCGACAACGACCAGAACAGCAAGACCGCCGGCAATCCCGGCCCCATCCTCATGCAGGACACGCACCTCCTTGAAAAGCTGGGACATTTCGACCGGGAGCGAATCCCGGAGCGCGTCGTCCATGCCAAGGGAGCGGGCGCTCACGGCTACTTCGAGGTTACGGCGGATGTAACCAAATACACCAGAGCGAAATTTCTCTCTGAAATCGGCAAACGCACCGAGGTCTTCGCTCGCTTTTCCACGGTAGGCGGTGAGAGGGGCTCGGCAGATGCGGAGCGAGACCCCCGCGGCTTCGCCCTCAAGTTCTACACGGAAGAAGGCAATTACGATATGACCGGGAATAACACCCCTGTCTTTTTCATCCGCGACCCGCTGAAATTTCCCGACTTTATACACACACAGAAGCGCCATCCCGGCACCAATCTTAAAGATGCCGACATGTTCTGGGACTTCCTTTCTTTAACGCCGGAGTCCATCCATCAGGTCACCATTCTGTTTTCCGACCGGGGAACGCCCCGAACCTTCCGCAACATGAACGGCTACAGCAGCCATACCTTCAAGTGGTACAACGATAAAGGCGAATATTTCTGGGTGAAGTACCACTTCAAGACGGAGCAGGGCATTCATAATTTAACCCGCGACGAAGCGACCGAGATGAAAGGGAAAGACCCAGACCATGCCACCCGCGACCTCTTTGAAGCCATCGAGCGCGGCGAATATCCGTCATGGCGACTGGAAATGCAGATAATGACCCCCGAGCAGGCCGAAAAATACCGCTTCGACTCCTTTGATGTCACCAAGGTCTGGTTCCATGCCGACTTCCCGCCGATTACCATCGGCCGCCTGGTACTCAACCAGAACCCTAAGAACTACTTTGCCGAAGTGGAACAGGCCGCCTTTTCCCCGGCCAACTTCGTCCCCGGGATTGCGGCTTCTCCGGATAAACTATTACAGGGTCGGCTATTCTCCTATCACGACACCCATCTCCACCGCCTGGGACCCAACTATCACCTGCTTCCCATCAACCGCCCGAAGGCCGCCAGCGTGAACTACTACCAGCGCGATGGCTACATGGCTTTCGGCGATAACAGCGGCGACGGCCCGAACTACTATCCCAACAGCTTCGGCGGCCCGGAACCGAACCCGAA
>DATLAD010000239.1:0-21957 GCA_035527575.1 Dehalococcoidales bacterium | reverse complement strand
AGCAAAAATTTCCTATTATCCGCCCAGGTTTGACTTTTTGGGGAAGTTATGTAACAATCAGTAGTGAGCACCATAATACCTTCCTTATCATTCTTGTCTCGGCCAGGAGCCCGCGAAGCCCCTGGCTTTTTCATTTTGTGGGATGCAAGTCGTCCCCCCCTCCACCATCCAACCATTCGAAAAATCTATACTTAGGAATTAAAATCTTTCGGGGGGAAATTTTAATGCAAGGTATTGTCCCATTTCTGAGTGAACTGTAAAGCACACTCCTTGAAATTTTTAGCCTCTGACCCACCCATTTGGGTGTCAGGACCAGAGAATCATCGTTGTTTTCCACTGTCACTTCCTTCCCTCTTAGCTTGGGGTGCTTCAACCTCCCTTTCATCACCCTTTGCTAGCGATTCAGGTGCTAATATCCGGATGTCATCGTTAGTAATGACTGTGAGTTTATCCCCTGGCTGAACCTCATAAAAGGTCGCCCATGCTTTGGGTATTGTGATTACCAACCCGCCATTACCAAAGCGGATTACAGATCTGTCTGATTTCGTCGGCATTGACACACCCCCTGAGGATAGTATATGATAGGTTATATGCGGTGTAAATTGGTGATAACTGGCTGAAATTGAACCTAATATGGTAAACAGTGGCGACTAACTAAATTGCAAATATGGCTAGTCCACAAGTCCAAAAAGTTTTTAGGATATTAATTAAATAGGAGGTTATATATGACAGGAAAGAAAAGTCCTGGAAAGCCACGGCCACGGATTACTGACCAGCAGATTAGTGATATGATGCGCTTGCGACGTCAGGGTAAGTCAATTTCAGCTATAGCTCGAGCCCTTAAATGCAATCGTCAGACAGTTAGGGTTTATCTCAAAGAACGGCAAGCTGATATTCTTACTGGCGAAGTTAGAAGGCAGGTGCTGACAGACGAGCAACAGAAGCATCTGGATGACCTAACCCAATTTGCGGCTTCCCTGGTAGGCCGTCTCACTATACCCGATTCACCTACTGAGGACCGGGATGTTGTGGCAGTACTTGATACTCTATTGCCCAAGGATTTGCCTCAGGGGCTTCATTCGGCTTCTCGGGAGGCAAGGAGAAAACAGCGGCAGACGGACCGCCAGAGCAAAATGCTTTTTGAGTCCCTTCGACAGCATACCGGTGGAAAAGGTTGGTGGCAGGCCTTCGAGGAGTGGCAACAGGCTTGGGGTACCTGTGTTAGTGCTCTTGCAGAAATCAGAAAAGGAGTCCTCAAAGTGGTGGAGGATTTTATGAACCAACAAAAAGCAAATCTTAAAGAGGAGGTCGAGAAAGTAACCAGAAAAGAGGATGCTCTAGAAAGGATAGTTGATGTGTTGCTTTGGCCAGCATGGGAAGTTGCCACGGCTAGCAATCCCGAGGAGGAACTTGAGCGTCGGAAGTTTCGAGTTCTACCAGATGCCCAGCAGTTTAGAGTTATAACCGGCAGTTATGAGTTAAAACTTAAATTCAGTGAAACTGAGGCTGCGCTGGCTCAAGAGGTGGCAACGGTGTGTAACCTTGCGCTCCAAAACTTGTACCCGCGATACATGGCCGACGAGATACAGGGGATGCGTCACAGGATGGATGAAAAAATTGAGGAGATTGATGATGCTTTGGACCCATTCGTACTGCGTCCCCTATTAGTTCGCACGCGGTGCGAGTTGTGTCCTGTATAAATGATACAGGAAATATGCGAAGAAACTAAAGAAAGGAGATAGCAATGAGAGGACACATTCGGCAGAAGTCTAAAGGTTCCTGGCAGATCACCATAGACACCGGCATCGGTCCGGACGGTGAGCGCCGCCGTCATTTCGAGACGGTACATAGCAGCCGGAAATCCGATGCACAGAAGCGCTTGACCGAGTTGCTAGCCAGCCTGGACAAGGGAGTCTATACACCGCCGGGACGGCTCACCCTGGCAGAGCACCTTCACAACTGGCTGGAAGGCTATGTCAAGACTAACTGCTCGCAGCGCACGCTTGACGGCTACCAGTCTATTATAGACTGTCACTTGATACCAGGACTCGGACATATTCAGCTGAAACAACTTCAGCCCCGGGTAATTCAGGCATATTACGGCAAGGCTTGTGAAAAGCTATCGGCCCGCACCGTCCACCACCAGCACCGGGTATTGTCTCAGTCCTTGAAGTATGCTGTCCGTCAAGGCTACCTGGGACGTAACCCCGCAGAGCTTGTTGACCCGCCTTCACCGAAGGGGAGGGCTATGCGTACCTTAACCCCTGGCGAGGTGGAAGTCCTTTTGGACACCGCAAAGGATAACTACTATTACCCGGTAGTCTATACTGCCGTGAGCACCGGACTAAGACAGGCCGAATTACTAGGTCTGAGGTGGAGAGATATTGATGACCTCTATATGCTTTCAATATTGGTTAGCAGGGTATTTTACAAGCGACGCGGTGTTTGCCAGTTTAAAGAGCCTAAGACCACTCACAGCCGGCGCCGTGTCGCCATGACCCCCAAGCTGGCATTATTCTTGAGGGAATACCGGGCAGAGCGGGAGAGGCTTTACCGGGAGCTGGGGAAAGAGCTTACCCTCGACGACCTTGTTTTTGCTGGTCCGGAAGGCAAGCCGATTGACCCGGGCGTGCTTTCCCATGCCTTTGGCAGAATAGCCAAGCAAGCAGGACTGGGGGGCGTGCGATTTCATGACCTGCGGCATACCTTCGCCTCTTTAATGCTGCTGCGTGGGGCAAAGCCTAAAGTTATCTCTGAAGCCTTGGGGCACAGCTCGGTAGCCTTTACAATGGACACCTACAGCCATATAATAGAGGGTATGCAAGAGGATGCTATGGCGCTGTTGGACGAAGTGCTGCCCGTGGGGGTAAATAAAAATTCCGTCGCCAATTTGTCGCCAACTTTGACTAAAACAGGGGTAGATAACTAAAATTTAGATACGCAGGAGTGTAGCTCAGTTGGTAGAGCAGCGGTCTCCAAAACCGCCGGTCCGGGGTTCGAGCCCTCGCACTCCTGCCACGAATTTTCGTGCCGAGGTGGTGGAATCAGGTAGACACGCCATCTTGAGGGGGTGGTGAGCGTAAGCTCGTGGGAGTTCAAATCTCCCCCTCGGCACCATATGGATATATATGATTGGGCTGGATTAGGGCTTGAGCCCTTTACTTTTAAGCTGTTTACCTCGCAACAATAGCTAACCCGGCAGACTGGCTTCCAGCACCGTGTTTGACATAATATATGGTCAGACTTGAGGAGTTAAATGGCAGAACAGGCCAGATTAATCGATATCTATATCATGGGCAGGCACTGTCAGGTCCCGGAAGGTCTTACCATCCTGACGGCGATGGAGTACAGCGGCTACCGTATGCTTCGCGGCTGCGGCTGCCGTGCCGGCTTCTGCGGCGCCTGCG
Organism: Dehalococcoidales bacterium; assembly: GCA_035527575.1. Taxonomy (GTDB): domain Bacteria; phylum Chloroflexota; class Dehalococcoidia; order Dehalococcoidales; family RBG-16-60-22; genus JAFGPF01. Next base: position 18,550 of record DATLAD010000239.1, on the reverse strand, counting down.
CCACCATTTATAACTTTAAAAACAACCCCCAGCTCAGGTATGACCTCGCCTGCCAGAAGGCCGTGGAGCCGGACATGTGCCTGGTGCAGGTGCCTTTCTTCCCGGCCGTCAAGGCCGTTTACGATTTGGAAAAGCTCAAGGCCGATGGCGAAAAAATCAAGGCCCTGTACCCGGACATAGTGAAGTGCTTCGGGTGCAATACCTGCACCAAGACCTGCCCCCAGGAGCTCGAAGTGATGTGGTTCATGACCGATGCCCTCAGGGGCGATATCCGGGCGGTGGCCGATAAGTCTTTCGACTGTGTTATGTGCGGCCTGTGCGCGGCCCGGTGTCCTCAGGGGCTGGCGCCCTATAACGTGGCCCTGCTGTGCCGTCGACTGTACGGTCGTTACCTGGCACCCGTTTCCGGGCACCTGGATGACAGAATAGGTGAAATAGAGTCCGGCAAGTTCGATGCCGGGATAGAAGAACTGAAAAAGGCCGGTGACAAAGAGCTGCGCCGCCGCTATGCCGAGCGCGACATGGAACCGGCTCTGGAACAACACTGGGAATAGAGGCGTTTACAGATGTACCCTGCTTATTTGGAAGAAAGCATTCATATCGTGGAAGATACCCGGGTGCGGCGACTCATCGAAAACATCCCGCGCCTTACCGAAGATGAAAAGGCCGACCTGCTGCGGCAGTACCACCCCGACTATATCGCGACGAGCATGCGCAGATTGCAGGCGGGCATAAACAAGGGCGATTCTACTCCCATAGAACTGGCCGATTTGCTGGAGGGGAACAGCCGCATCGACCCGGACAGAATCGACCCCTCCACGCCCGACTATAACGTGGATGTACTGGTAATCGGCTGCGGGGGCGCCGGGGCTTCGGCGGCATTGCTGGCCAACGAAGCCGGTGCCAGGGTACTTATCGCCACCAAGCTGCGCCTGGGGGATGCCAATACCGTCGGGGCGCAGGCGGGCACCCAGGCTGCCGACCGTCCCAACGATTCCCCCGCCATCCATTACCTGGACACCATGGGTGGCGGTCACTTCGAGAACATCCCGGAGCTTGTGGAGGTCCTGGTGAAGGATGCCCCCTCGGCAATCAGGTGGCTGGAGAAGCTGGGCGTGAACTGGGACAAAGCGCCGGACGGCAACATGCACGAATTATCCGGCGGCGGTACTTCAAGGCGGCGGCTGCACTCCGCCCGGGACTATACCGGACTGGAAGAAATGCGCGTTCTCCGCGACGAGCTCAAGAACAAGAAAATAGACTACCTCGAATTCGCTTCCGCCGTGGAGCTGATACTGGACGATAAAGGGCAGATAGCCGGCGCCATACTGCTCAACATGGAGACCGAAGAGCTAATCATCGTGAGAGCCAGGGCGGTGGTCATGGCCACCGGCGGCATCGGGCGCCTGCATATTCAGGGTTTTCCCACCACCAATCATTACGGCGCCACGGCCGACGGCCTGGTGCTGGCTTACCGCGCCGGCGCCGAGCTGATTTTCATAGATACCATGCAGTATCACCCTACCGGCGCCGTCTACCCGCTGCAGATTCTGGGGCAACTGGTCACCGAGAAAGTAAGAACGCTGGGAGCGCAGTTGGTCAACGGTCATGGAGAGCAATTCGTCATGCCCCTGGAACCCCGGGATATCGTCGCTTCGGCTATTATCCGCGAGTGCCGGGAACGTCAGCGCGGACTCAGGACGCCCAACGGGGAGTCCGGTGTCTGGCTGGACTCCCCGATGATTGATATCCTCCGGGGTGAGGGCACGATTGCCCGGGAACTGCCCGCCATGGTACGGCAGTTCCGCCGATTTAATGTCGATATTATCAGGGAGCCGATTCTGGTCTATCCCACTTTGCACTATCAAAACGGCGGTATTAAGATTGATACCGAAGGGACTACCAATGTGCCGGGACTTTACGCGGCCGGCGAGTGTACCGGCGGCGTGCACGGGCGGAACCGCCTCATCGGCAACTCGACCCTGGATCTGTTCGTCTTCGGCAGAAGGGCCGGCCGGGCGGCGGCCCGATATGCCAGGGAAGTAAAGAGGGGCAGCCCGACCCTGGAACATGTGCGCCGGTGGCAGAAAGAACTCGAACGGGCGGGCCTGGCCAGGGAACGCCCGGTCTCGCCGCGGCTGCTGCCGAGCTATGTCCGGCGAGCTCACGGATATGCCAGACAGGAAATTTAATATAATGTTTAACAACGTCATTCTGGCGGAGACCAGAATCCAGATTACCCCTTTTCCCCACCGCTGGATTCCAGCTGGAGTTTACCCCGTACTTGATACGGGGCTGGAATGACAATAAACCAATATTAAACAATCTCACAACTGTGGGGGAAATGCAATGCCACTACCTGTTCAGCGGGATATTAGGGAGATTGAAGGCATCCTGAATGAAGTCCTGAATACCGGGTGTCCTCCGGTAGGCAGGTGCCGCCTTCTCTCCAGCGGGTTCGGTACGGCTCATTCCCTGAATATCGCCGAGGACATCAGCGGGCACAAGGAGTGCCTGGGCTGCGGCAACTGCGTCGATATCTGCCCCTTCCTGTCCCGGGAACCGTCCCGCCGCGAGAAAACCGAGCAGCGTACCTCCATGGCCCTGGAAAGCATCGTCGGGGAGGACTGCGACCTGTGTAATGCCTGCGTCCTCGTTTGCCCACAGGTGGATACGACTCTCAAGAACTACGTTGTCAACCACCGCATGGTGGAGGTAATGTCCCGCCTTGAGCGGAGAATCGGCGATGAAGACGAGCCCGATATAGACCTGTTCCTCGAGGAAGCTATCAGTTCCGGCTGACCGCATAGGTGATAAGGATGGACTTCGAGCTATCGGAAGAACTGAAGATGATACAAAGTCTGGCACGTGACTTTGTTAACGAGCGGCTCAAGCCGCTGGAAAGGGATATCCTGGGGCGGGCCGCCGACCTCACTGATGCCCGTACCTATCTTCCCGAAGAAAAAGAGGCGGAACTCACTAAAATAGTCAGGGATATGGGGCTGTGGGGTGTCGGCGTTCCGGAGGAGATGGGAGGAGCCGGGCTGGATACTCTGGGGGTCTGCCTGGTGGAAGAGGAGATGGCCCAGACGGTAGTCCCCTTTCATTTCGGGGATGTAACCCCCATCCTTTTCGACGGCACTGTAGAACAGCGGGAGAAATTCCTGCTGCCCGCCCTTAACTATAGTAAGAAACCATATCTGGCCCTGATGGAATCGGACGGTGTCGACTACCCCTCCGGCATGAAGACGAAAGCCGAAAAGGTGAACGGGCATTACCTGCTGAACGGTAAAAAACTCTCGCTCTCACGGGCCGGCGATGACTATTTTGCCGTTGTCTTCGCCGTTACCAATGCTGGCGCAACCTGCTTCCTGGTGGATAAAGATGCGGCGGGATTCGGCGTTACCGGCGGCGGTGAGAGGACGGGGTGGTTGGCGCAGGTAAAGGAGCCGATGTCCTTGGTCTTTGAGGACTGCCGGGTGCCGGCGGAGAATGTCCTGGGTGAAGATGGCAAAGCTTTCTACCTGGGCAGGAAATGGCTCCCGCAGCGGCGGGTGGTCCGGGGGGCAAGGTGCGTGGGTGTCGCCCGCCGGCTGCTTGACGAGGCCACCGTCCGGGCGCAGTCGCTGGAGGCGTTCGGGCAGCCTGTTCTAAAGCGCACCAGCATACAGGCGGCACTCGCCGATATCGCCATGAATATTCACGCCGCCAGGCTCATGGTTTATGAGGCAGCCTGGAAGTCGGATAATGGAAAATTGATGTCGCATGAAACCGCTATGGTAAAATTATACACTACCCAGATGATTCAAACCGTTGCCGACAGGGTAGCCCATATTTTTAACGGGCCGCCCTTTATAGAAGGACTGCCCATGGAAAGGCTATGTCGTCGTGCCCTGGAGGCCAATGCTATCGAGCTGGCCCTGGAAAAGCAGCGAAGTATCATAGCCGGAAATATCTTGAAAGGATTGAAGGTCTAGATGAACCAGTACGACTATATCGTGGTAGGCAGCGGCATCGGCGGTCTCTATACGGCATTGCTGGCCAAAGAGCAGGGCAGCGTGCTGGTTATCACCAAGGGCAGCATTGACGACTGCAATACCAAGCACGCCCAGGGTGGAATTGCGGCGGCTATCAGTAAGGACGATTCGCCGGAGCTTCATTTGCAGGACACCATAAATGCCGGTGACGGCCTGTCTGATGAGGAAGCGGTGCGTATCCTGGTTAAAGAGGCAGCGGCGCGCATCGCCGACCTTGTCGGTTACCGGGTGCCGTTCGATACGCTCGAGGGTGAGATTGCCCTGACCATGGAAGCGGCTCACAGCGTCCCCCGTGTCCTTCATGCCGGGGGAGATGCCACCGGCGAGCACATCGAGGTTACGTTGAGCCGGCAGGTGCGTGCGTCCGGGATTCAGGTTCTGGAGAATTTCCTGGCGACCGAGATTCTGGTGGAAAAGGGAAAAGTGGCCGGCATCAGGGCCCTGGAATGCCGTACCGGTACCTTTGAGGAGTTCGGGTGCCGCTACCTGATTCTGGCTACCGGCGGCGCCGGCCAGCTGTTTAAATATAATACGAATTCCGACGTAGCCACCGGTGACGGTATCACTCTTGCCTTTAACGCCGGCGCTGAAATTGCCGACATGGAATTTTTCCAGTTTCATCCCACCGCCCTTCGCATGCCCGGTGTCATACCGTTTCTGATATCGGAAGCCGTGCGTGGGGAGGGGGGAGTGCTGCGCAATGCCGAGGGCCGCCGTTTCATGGCAGACTATCATGAGAAAGAGGACCTGGCGCCCAGGGATGTTGTCGCCCGCAGCATATTATATGAGATGAAAAAATCCGGCTCGGACCGGGTTTTCCTTGATGTCACCCATTTGCCGCCCAACAATATTACCGCGCGTTTCCCGCATATCTACCGCTTTTGCCTCGACCACGGACTGGATATTACGAGGAGCCTCATCCCGGTGGCGCCGGCTGCCCATTATATGATCGGCGGTATTAAGACCAACAGCTGGGGAGAAACGAATATAGCCGGTTTATTCGCCACGGGAGAAGTGGCCTGCACAGGAGTCCACGGGGCCAACCGCCTCGCCTCGAACTCCCTGCTGGAAGCTATCGTGTTCAGCAAAAGGATAGTGGAGAGAACCAGGAGCAGGTCGAAAGAGAAGGTTTCTACCGGCGAGAGGGCCAAGGACATGTACTCTTCGCTCAGCCAGAGGCCGGTTCCCCGGGCATTGCCGCCGGTCGGGCTTGCCGTCCTGCAGCAGTTGCACTGGGACAGGGTCGGCATTATTCGCGATAGGGAAGGTTTGAACCAGGCAGCCGGTATTCTGTCAGCCTGGCAGCAATCGTTACGGACGCCAACGGACCAGCCTTCTTTTGAGCTGAGTAACCTGATATTGACCGGGCGATTGTTAACGGAGGCGGCGTTCATCAGGGAAGAAAGCCGTGGCGCCCACTCCCGGTCTGATTTCCCCAGGAGTTCGCCGAAGTGGCAGTGCCACATTATATGGAGAAAGTAAATAACTTTCTGCGGACGGTTCTCCTGCCTTATGTCCCCCGGAAGCTGTATTTGAAAAAGAAGCGGCTTTTGCATTATAAATATAACAGCAGTTTGTAAAATTTATGATAGAAGGGAAAAGTCTTGGCTAAGAAAAAGAAAGCAATAAAGCCCCAGCGCGAATTTACCCGGCGTCAGCTATCACATTTGCAGAAGCAAAAACGGCGGCAACGCATTATATTCTTCGGAGGGATTTCGATCATTGCCGCGGTCGTCTTAATTGTTCTGATAGGGTGGATTATGGCGGATTACGTTCCCCTGCACAAGACGGTTCTCAAGGTGAACGATACCGAGTTTGATGCGAGTTACTATATCGACGTACTGAAAATCGCGGGAACAAACCAGCAGAGTTCAAATCTTCAAACGTTGGCCAGTAGTGTTGCCCAACAGATTGCGCAGGACGAGTTAATCAAGCAGGGAGCCGAGAAACTCGGTATAACCGTAAATGATGAAGAAACTAAAAGGACTCTGCAAAATATGAATGTTCCTGTAAGCGATGGGTCCATCGGTCTTTTCAGGTCTCAGTTGCTACAAAACCGACTGAAAGAGGAGTATTTCGGGCCTCAGGTGCCGGAGTCTGAAAAACAGGTTCATGCCATGATAATGATGGTGGAGAGTGAGAAGAAGGCGCTTGAGGTTATAAACAGTCTGCAGAGCGGCGATAACTTTACGGCGCTGTCCGGGGAGTACGCACAAAACTACTATTCTAAAAACGTAAATGAAGGCGACTTCGGCTGGCACCCGGAGTCTATACTTGAGGAACAACTGGGCTCGCATATACCTGTGGAATACGCTTTCAGCGCGGCGGCGGGGTCGTTAAGCGAGCCCCTTTACGATGAAGAATCGTATAAGCAGGTGGGTTACTGGTTGCTCAGGGTCAATGATAAGCCCGATGCGGATTCGGCGAACGTATCGGCCCTCTTGATAAGTAATAATGAGCTGGCGGAGACTATCAGAGCGAGGCTGGAAGCCGGCGAAGACCTCGGGCCCATCGCCGATGAATATTCCAACTATAGTCCTTCCCAGGATAAGCACGGGGAACTCGGCTTGATGGTTCAATCCGATAATATAAGCAATGCTTTTAATGGTTACGTTTTTAGTCCGGAAACAGAACTGGGAAAATGGAGCGAACCCATCTATGAGAGCCAGTACTGGACTCAAGGCGGATACTGGGTGGTGAATGTGGTCGATACGGCTGAAGACAGGAAGCTCAGCGATGATGACCGGAACTATCTCATTGGGAAGCTCTTTGATGACTGGGTTTCCCGGCTTTGGTCTGACCCTGGAAATAACATCGATGATAGCTACCTGACAGATGAATTAACACAATGGGCAGTAGAGCAGGCGTTGAAGGACCTGCAAGGAGCGGGGAGTAATGGAAATTGATAAAAAAAATATCGGAGTCGGGCTGATAGGGTTGGGGGTGGTTGCCGGACAGGTGGCCAGGGTCCTGACGGACAAAGCGGACGAGCTGGCGGAGAAGGTCGGTTGCCCCCTGGTCCTGAGGAAGGTCAAGGTCTTGCCGCAGGATTTATCGCGCCCGCAGGCAAAACAGATGCCCGCCGGGCTTTTGACTACCGATGAAGATGAGTTCTTCGGGGAGCCCGGTATAGATATCGTCGTCGAGGCCATAGGTGGTGAAAGGCCGGCGCTGGACTACCACAAAAAAGCCTTCGCCGGTGGTAAACACGTTGTTACCTCTAACAAAGAGCTAATTGCCAAGCACGGCATAGAGCTGCTGGCCATGGCAAGGCAGCATGGCGTAGGCCTGCAATATGAAGCCAGTGTCGGCGGGGGTATTCCGTTGATTGCCCCTTTCAAGCATGACCTGGTGGCTAATAATATCAGCGGTATCTTCGCCATCATCAACGGCACCACCAATTATATCCTCACCATGATGGCCCGGGAGGGCATGGACTTTGCCTCGGCCCTCAAGCAGGCGCAGGCGCTGGGCTATGCCGAGGCCAACCCGGAAAACGATGTTGAAGGGATAGACGCCAACTATAAACTGGCCATTCTGGCTTCGCTGGCCTTTCAAACTCAGGTGCGTCCGCAGGATGTTTACCGTGAAGGCATTTCACGACTTACCAGCCGGGACTTCCGCTATGCCCGTGAGCTGGGTTTTGCCATAAAGCTGCTGGCCATAGCCAAGCGGAGTGGCGCTTCCATCGAGGCCAGGGTACACCCGGTATTCATTCCTGAAGACTCGTTTCTGGCCAAGGTCGGTGGTGTCTATAATGCCGTCCAGGTCGAAGGCGACCTGGTAGGAAAGGTGCTCTTCATGGGTGAGGGCGCCGGCCCTATGGCCACCAGCAGCGCCATCATTGCCGATGTCGTATCTTCGGCGCGGAAGATTATGCTGGGTATCGGCAGTATCTCCACCTGGAAAGCGATTTCGGGCAGGAGTATCAAGCCCATGGATGAAATCGAAACGCAGTATTACGTCAGGCTGAGCGCCGCCGACCAGCCCGGCGTTCTGGCGAAGATTGCGACCGTCTTCGGTAAGAACATGATAAGCATTTCGTCGGCGATACAGCCGGAGTCGGACAGTAAGACGCAGACGGCGGAAATAGTGATTATGACCCACCCTGCCCGGGAGAAGGCCATGCAGAAGGCCTTGCATGAGCTGGAGCGGCTCGAAGTGGTCAGGGAAATAAATAATTTCATCAGGGTCGAGGATATAGAGGGCGGTTAGCGATGAAAAAGGGAGTTTTGCTTCAATATAAAAAATACCTGCCGGTTACCTCTAAAACCCCTTTATTTACCATCGGGGAGGGAGATACCCCGCTGGTCAGGTGCGATAGATTAGCCAGGAAATACGGCTGCGGCGAACTGTATTTCAAGCTGGAAGGGTGCCACCCCACCGGCTCGTTCAAAGACCGGGGCATGGTGATGGCCGTCGCCAGGGCCGTGGAAGACGGCAGCAAAGCCATCATCTGCGCTTCCACCGGCAATACCAGCGCCTCCGCCGCCGCCTTCGCGGCTTACTGCGGGCTCGACTGCATAATCGTCATACCCAGAGGGAATATCGCTATGGGCAAGCTGGCGCAGGCCGTCGTTCACGGCGCTAAGATAGTCGCCATCGACGGTAATTTCGACCGGGCTCTTAAAATAGTGCTGGGCTTGACCGAAAAGCACCCGGTAACGCTGGTGAATTCCCTCAATCCCTACCGCATCGAGGGGCAGAAGACTGCCGCCTTCGAGATTATAGACGTCCTCGGCGACGCCCCGGACTATCTCTTCTTGCCGGTAGGCAACGCCGGCAATATCACCGCTTACTGGAAGGGCTTTGTGGAGTATTACGGGGCGGGGAAAGCGACCAAAAAGCCGAAGATGTACGGTTTCCAGGCGGAGGGAGCGGCCCCGATTGTCCGCGGCTATGCCATCGAGAAGCCGGAGACGGTGGCCACGGCGATACGCATCGGCAATCCGGCCAGCTGGCAGAAGGCTGTGGCCGCCCGTGACGAGTCCGGCGGCATCATCGACATGGTCAGCGACGGGGAAATCCTCGCCGCCCAGAAAATCATGGCATCGGAGGCCGGGATTTTCGGAGAGCCGGCTTCGGCGGTGCCGCTGGCGGGTCTGATTAAGCTGACGAGTCATGGAGAGGGCTTCTCCGAAAAAATTATCGTCTGCGTGGTCACCGGCAGCGGGCTTAAGGATACGGAGACCGCCTTGAAGGGCGCGCCGCCGTTCCTGGAGCTTCCGGCTGACCTGGCGGCGGTGGAGAAGGCACTGGGCTGGACGTAAACGAAAATTCTAACCGATTTGTCATTGCGAGCGAAGCGAAGCAATCCGTTACTTCGGTATGGCGGATTGCTTCGTCGCCAAGCTCCTCGCAATGACAGTAAAGGTTGTTTATAGCGGTAGGTAAAACAAGGAGGCGGAACATGTTTGACGAGGCCAGGATTAAAAAAGCGGTATCGGATATTATCGAAGCTATCGGCGAAAACCCCGACCGGGAGGGGCTGAAAGATACTCCCGGACGCGTGGCGGAAATGTACGCCGAGCTTTTTTTTGGTATCGATAAGGACCCCAAGGATGACCTTGAAGTGGGCTTCGAGCTGGGTCATCGGGAGATGGTGATTTTGAAAGATATCCCGTTTTATTCCATGTGCGAGCACCACCTCCTGCCGTTTTACGGCGTTGCTCACGTGGGCTATATACCTAATGCCGAGGGAAGAATCGTGGGCATCAGCAAGCTGGCGAGGGTAGTGGAGACGATAGCCCGCCGCCCGCAGGTCCAGGAGCGGATGACCACCGAGATTGCTGACGCTATCGACGAGGGGATAAAGCCGGCGGGGGTAGCGGTGGTGATACAGGCGGAGCACCTCTGCATGACGATGCGGGGCATCAAGAAGCCGGGGAGCAACGTGATTACATCGGCGATACGGGGGGCGTTCCGGAGCAAGAGCGCCAGCCGCGCTGAATTTTTCTCACTGATTCAGGGTAAATAGGTTTGATTTTTCTGCCAGCTATAGCTCATAATGGTAGTGACCGTGGAAGAACCAACAGCCGACCACCACAAAATTGCCGAAGAGTATCTTGAGAGATGCGATGAATTACTGGATGATTGCCAGCTAATACTGGACTCGCTCGAGGGCATCTTCGAGACGACACCAATGCCCAGCGAGCTCCTGGGCTGGTAAAAAAGGGGGGGGTCAGCTCACCTGCCGCGGTAATCCGGAAAGCCATCGCGAATCTGCCGGTGTCACCATTTCCCTGATTACGTGCAATTATCGGGACGTCTCCTGAGAGGAAGCAAGTAAAACTTTACTAAATATCCAGTTTGGCATACCTGGCGTGCGCCTGGATAAACGCCTTGCGCGGCGGGACCTCGCCGCCCATCAGCATCTGGAAAACCTCGTCGGCTTTGGTGGCGTCCTCCACGTTCACTTCGAGGATGGTGCGCGTGGCCGGGTTCATGGTGGTCTCCCAGAGCTGCTCCGCCGTCATTTCGCCCAGGCCCTTGTAGCGCTGGAGTGTTACCCCTGACTTGTCAGACATTTTTTCAAGTATTGCTGCAAGTTGATACCAAGGGACATCTTCACCAATTTCTTTATTATTCTTCATAATAAAGTATGATTTTCCCTCAATATAACGCTTGACTTTAGGATAAAGATTATAACATTTTTTAAGTATAGGATTTTCAAGTAATTTTCTATCAAATCTCGTTTCATCGGGAAGCTTTATATAATATTCATCTTTAATAGGGTCATTACACATTGTATATGAAATGCCGTATTCATGAAACCATTTTGCAACCTCAGGCATAATCTCTCTATCAGTTTTACTGAAGTCAAGCCGAGAAGAATAATCTTTCATTAAAAGGATTTCTCCAATATTTCTCGGCAACCCTTCTTTTTCAAGCGTTTCCAGACCTTCACTAAAACCTTTCAGGGATTCCAAAAATTCTATTATTTCTTCACCCTTCATACTAATAATACCGTCTTTAGTAAATACAGACACATTATCAAAGGCAAGCTTAGAATAATACTTTCCAAGCCCTTCCTCAGAATATACCCACTCGCTAGTTTTTCCTTTAGTCGCGCGGTAGAGGGGTGGCTGGGCGATGTACAGGTGCTTGGCGCCAATGAGCTTGTTCATGTGGCGGAAGAAGAAGGTCAGCAGCAGGGTGCGGATATGGGAGCCGTCGACATCGGCGTCCGTCATCAGGATGACACGATGATAGCGCAGCCTGCTGACATCAAATTCCTCGTCAATGCTGGTACCGAGTGCGGTAATAATGGTGCGGATTTCTTCGTTGGCCAGCATCTTGTCCGGCGGGGCCTTCTCGACGTTAAGGATTTTACCCCTGAGAGGGAGTATCGCCTGGAAGCGGCGGTTCCGGCCCTGCTTAGCCGAGCCGCCGGCAGAATCGCCCTCGACCAGATATATCTCGCACTGCTCCGGGTCTCTCTCGGAGCAGTCGGCCAGTTTCCCGGGCAGGGTGCCGGTTTCCAGTCCGCTCTTTCTAATGATCAGGTCGCGTGCCTTACGGGCGGCTTCCCTGGCCTTGGAGGCTATGACGCACTTGTCCAGGATTTTCTTAGCGTCGTCGGGGTGCTCCTCGAGGTAGAGGGCCAGGCCCTCGTTGACGGCGCTCTCCACCTGGCTCTTGATTTCAATGTTGCCCAGCTTGCCCTTGGTCTGCCCCTCGAACTGCGGCTCGGGGAGCTTGACACTGATGATGGCGGTAAGACCTTCGCGAACGTCCTCGCCGGTCAGGTTGGTGTCGTCTTCCTTGAGGATTTTATTCTTCTTGGCGTAGTCATTGAGCACGCGGGTCAGCGCCGAGCGAAAACCGGTAAGGTGGGTGCCGCCATCCACGGTATTGACGCAGTTGGCGAAGCTGAAGGCAGACTCGTTAAAGCCGTCGTTATACTGGAGGGCTACCTCAATCTGGGTGCTGTTGATTGACTTGGAGACATAAATAGGCACCGGATGGCGCACGATGCGGTTGCGGTTGAGGTGGCGGACAAAGCCGGTAATCCCGCCTTCGAAGTAGAAGGTCCGCTCCTGGTCGCTCGCTTCGTCGATGATGGTTATTTCCACGCCCTTGTTGAGATAGGCCATCTCCCGCAGGCGCTCGCTTACGGTATCGAAATCGTAGCTGATGGTGTCGAATATCTCTGAATCGGGAAGGAAAGTAGAAGTGGTGCCGGTGTCATCGGCTTCGCCGATAACCTGGACAGGCCCCTGCGGCACGCCATGCTTGTACTCCTGGTGGTGAATTTTACCGTCAAGCCTGACATCGACGGTGCACCACTCGGAAAGGGCGTTGACTACGGAGGCGCCGACGCCGTGTAACCCGCCGGACACCGTATATGACTTGCCGCCGAACTTGGCCCCGGCGTGGAGCACGGTCATAACCGTTTCCAGGGCGGAAACCTTGGTGGTGGGGTGAATATCCACCGGGATACCGCGTCCGTTGTCCACGACGTTTACGGATTTATCCGCCTTTATGGTAACGACAATCCGGTCGCAGCAGCCGGCCATGGCTTCATCGACGCTGTTGTAGGCAATCTCGTAGATAAGATGGTGCAGTCCGCGCTGGTCCGTGCTGCCGATGTACATTCCCGGACGCCGCCGTACCGCCTCCCGCCCCCCGAGGACCTGGATGTCCTGGGCGGTATATTCGCCGGCATTGCGCCTTCTGGCCTTCTTCGGAGCGGGGGTATCCTGCATTAGAAGTCCTCTCTCACCCGGAAAAGGTGACGGAAAACAAAGAAGTCATTTTTAAAGGTAACAGCATAACCTGCGTAGCCCGCGGCTACAGAGTGGCAAGCTGGCCAATTAACATTAAATCCGCACATTTAGCCTGTTTAATTATAGCATAGTTTAGCTACGGAGTAAATCTGAGGGAGGGAGAGGGGGGCGCAGGCAACCGGCCTATACATTTTTTGCGTAACGGCTGTAGAAAGTGTTAAAAACACAGAAAAAGTTCTAAAAAAAAGCTAAAATTTCGTACATATATTCGGAATACTAGCTGGTTTTCTCTTGCAACTGGGTGACATCAAGACTAGAATCTATAACGAACAAACGTGTAGCGTGCTGGGGGAGGGGGAAATATGATAACCGAGGATGAGCTGTTCCGGATGGGGAACCAGGAAAAGGCCTGGAATAAGTATTGCGGCTTTCTTGACCTGTCACTTTCAGAGTTCATGGAAATACAAGCGCAGCTATTAATGAAACAAATAGATATTGTTCATAATAGTCCTATCGCCAGAAAGTTCATGCCTCAGAAACCCATGGACGTATCTGAATTCCGCCAGATGGTCAGATTGACGACATATGATGATTATGCCGGACCCCTGATGGAAAAGAACGAGGATGTACTGGCGGTAAAGCCTTATTGTTGGGCGTGCACATCGGGCAGGGGTGGAAAAGCCAAATGGGTGCCCTATACTCACCGGGCTGTCGAGATGTTCGCCATGTGCAGTGTCGCTATCGTAATACTGGCCTGTGCCAACAACAAAGGCGAGGTAAACATCAGCCATGGCCTGCGGGTATTACATAATCTACCGCCACCTCCTTACATGTCCGGGATTATCAACGAACTGCTGGCTCCGCGGCTTGGCGCCCGGCTTATACCGCCTTCGGAAAACTACCTGAATACCGACTTCGAGCAGAGGATTCAGGACGGTTTTCAGATGGCGCTGCGCACCGGGACGGATTTGCTGAGTTCCATGACCAGTGTCCTGGTCAAAATGGGCGAAAGGTTTACCGAAAGCTCGGGGCAATTGAAGTTGAGCCGGCAGATGCTGTCGCCCACGATACTCTGGCGTCTGTTTATCGCCTGGCTGCGTTGTAAAAAAGAAGGCAGGCCCATGTTGCCGAAAGACCTGTGGTCTTTTAAAGGGCTCGCCTGTTACGGTATGGACACCGGTATTTACCGGGAGCAGGTAAAATACTACTGGGGTAAAGAGCCGCTTGAAATGTACGGCGCCACCGAGGCCGGGACGATTGCCACTCAAGCCTGGAATAAGAAAGATATGACATTCTTCCCCGCCTCCGGTTTCTGGGAGTTTATTCCCGAGGAAGAATGGCTGAAGAGCCGGGAGAATAAGAGCTACCAGCCCCGCACCGTGCTTCTGAATGAGGTCAAACCCGGGCGGCGTTACGAGATAGTCATTACCAACTTCAATGGCATGCCCTTCCTGCGCTACCGGCTGGGCGACCTGATAAAAATAGTCGACCTCGAAGATAAGGAAGCCGGAATCAGATTGCCCCAGATGATTTTCGAAAGTCGCGCCGACGACCTTATTGACATTGCCGGGTTTACCAGGCTGGACGAAAAGACAATCTGGCAGGCTATTGCTAATACCAAAATAAAGTTTGAGGATTGGTCAGCCCGTAAGGAATATGAAGGTAAGGAGCCTGTGGTACACCTGTATATCGAGTTGAAAGAGGAGATTGACGGCAAGAAGCTGGAAGAATTGGTTCACCAGCATTTGAAGAGCCTTAATCAGGACTATAATAATCTGGAGACCATGCTTGGCTTAAGACCGGTGAGGATAACTATCGTTCCACCCGGGAGTTTCCGGCGCTATTACGAGGAAAGGAAGGGAGAAGGCGCTGATTTGGCCGACTTGAAGCCTCCTCACATGAATGCCCCGGATAATATAATCAAGAGCCTTCTCAGAACTTTACCAAGCACCTAGTGGAGGTGATGAATGACGGCTTACCTGGTGTTGCCGTTAGTACAGACTTTTTGTTGCCTTGCACTGATAGCTATTGTACTGAGAGGGCATTACCGTAGCTCTACCCACCGTATATTTACCCTGTTCTTATTGGGCTTAGCCGCCTGGGGATTTATCGTTTTTGGCATGCGGGCAAGCCCTGATATTGAGTCTGCCTATTTATGGGAAAGATGGTTGATACCTCTGGGGGCGTTCGTGGCGGTCTTATTCTACCATTTCTCGGTCAGGTACTCCCCCGCCAGAATGAGGAAGCGATTAATCGGTTTTCTTTACCTCATTTCCTTCATTTTTATCCCCCTGACGATGACCCGCCTGTTTATCTCCGACATGCAGATAAAGTCGTACGGATATGCCCCCATATACACGCCGGCAGGTTACATATGGATGTTATTCTCTTTAGGAGTCGGCATTGCTGCGGTTATTAATTTCATCAGGGTTTACAGAGATTCATCTTATGCAGAGGAACGGAACCAGGCCGCCTATATCATCGCAGGAATCAGCCTGACCATTATCGGGGGGCTATTTGATGTTCTGCCGATATTCGGGTTGCCCTTCTATCCGGGCTTCGTAATTGGCATTATTTTATTCTGTCTGTTAACCACGGTGGCTATCCTGAAATACAATCTTCTGGATATCGGGATTATCCTTAGAAAGAGCGCCGCTTACATCCTGACGAGCGCGGGAATTGCTGCGCCCGTTGCGGGATTGTTCTTTCTGGCAACTCAAATGCTCTACAAATCTCCGCTGGCCCCATGGCTGTATCTTTTAATCGTTATTGTCCTGGCTTTTTCTGTTCCGGCGTTGTGGGGGCTGGTCCAGAGGCGGGTGGACAGGTGGTTTTACCGCGACCGGTACGATTATCTTAAGGCCCTGGAGACTTTCAGCTGGCACACGCAGAGTCTTTCCGCCCTTACTCAGATATACAGTACGACGGTTGAGATGGTCGCCGGGGCGCTGCGCGCCTCGGATGTTTACCTTTTACAACCGCTGTTGGGAAGCGGGGATTTTCAGGCGGTCTGTTCGGTGCATGAGGGGGGAGAGACTTCCGGCATAGTCTTTAAAGCTCAAAGTCCGCTGCTCCGGTGGCTGGAGAATTCTAACGGCTTGTTGCGCTACCAGGATATACCGGTTATCCCTCAGTTACAGAACGTCACCTGGGAAGAAGCGGAACGCCTGGAGGAAATCGGAGCGGAGCTCATAGCGCCATTGAGGTCGCGCAGCGGCCATGTATCGGGGCTGCTTCTGGTAAGTAAAAAACTCTCCGGTCAGCCTTACAGCGTCGAGGACGTTCAGATGGTCAATGCTATAACCAGTCAGATTGCCATCACTCTGGAGAACCTGCGCTTGTACAGGGAGATCCTCGAAGCCAGGGAGAATCTGGAAAAATGGTTGAACAGCATGGGCGATTGTGTAATGATTGTCGATACCAACCAGACGATACAATTCATGAATCATGCCGCGGAGACTAACTTCGGCGGTAACGGTCAAAAGAAATGCTGGCAGGCTCTAGGGAAAGAAGGGAAGTGTCCCGATTGCCCCGTTCAGGAGATGCCTGTTGATATTGAGGTGATGCCGAAAAATATCGGAAACCGGAATATTGGAGATATGGAGTACGAGGTGGCTACGGTGCCCCTGCTGAACCCGGACGGCAGCGTGTCGATTATCGAGGTGTTCCGGGACATCACGGAAAGGAAGAGACTGGAAGAAGAAATTATCCAGGCGAAAGTCAAGATAGAAGCGCTACGACAATCGGAACGGTTGAAAACCGACCTGCTCTCCATGGTCTCTCACGAACTGCGTACTCCTCTGGCCATCATCAAGGGCTATACCAGTACGTTGCTGCGGGATTCGAAAAAGTGGAGCAAGGAAGAGAAGCGGGACTTTCTTCTGGAAATCGACCAAGAAGCCGATTATCTCGCGAAGCTGGTGGGGAATTTGCTGGATATGTCGCGTCTGGAGTCCGGTGCCATGACGCTTGAGAAGGACTGGTACAAGATTGCCGAGATACTGGAGGGGGCGGAGAGTGCGCTGGAAGCGGTTACCAGGTACCATAAATTGCGGGTGCTGATATCTTCCGACCTGCCCGATATTTTCGTGGACAGGATACGTATCGGGCAGGTATTAATCAACCTCTGCGAGAATGCGGCCAAGTATTCCGAAAAGGGAAGCCGGATTTCCATTGAAGCGGAGCTTTCCGGCGACTCGGTCGTTATCAGTGTCGTGGACGAGGGGGAAGGCATACCTCCGCAGAATCTGGATAAGGTCTTTGACCGGTTCTACCGTGTGCCGGGTAATAACCGTTCGGAAGCGTGCATCGGACTGGGACTGTCCATCTGCCGCGGTATCGTCGAGGCGCATTGCGGTGAAATCTGCGTGGAAAGCGAAGCAGGCAAAGGCTCGAAATTCAGCTTCAGCCTGCCGATAGAAGAAAAGGAGAGTAGTCGGCTGAGACTACGCTAGTGGTAGCAGGGCAATGTTATTATGGCTCATACTTATATTCTTGTGGTTGACGACGACGAGAAGATAATAAAGTTCCTGAGGTTCAACCTGTCCGGAGAAGGCTGGCATGTTCTTACGGCCAGGGACGGGGCCGAGGCTTTACAGATAGTGGAAAAAGACCCGCCCGACCTCGTTCTACTGGACATGATGCTGCCGAAGGTGGACGGTTTTGAAGTCTGCCGGCGGCTCCGCCAGTGGTCGCAGGTCCCGATTATCGGCCTCAGCGCCCGGGGCGATATGGCCGATAAGGTAAAATGCCTGGACCTCGGTGCCGATGACTATATCACCAAGCCGTTCGGCATTGATGAGCTTATCGCCCGGATTAAGGCGGTGCTCCGCCGCAATAAAATAGACGATTCTACCCCTGCCAGGTCTTATTTTAAATGCGGCAACCTGAAAGTTGATTTTGTAATGAGCCGGGTAACCTTAGCCGACAGCGAAGTCAAACTGACACCGACGGAATACAAGCTATTGCGGGAACTGGTCCTGAGTGCGGGGCAGACTCTCGGCTACCGGTATCTCCTGGGCAAAATCTGGGGCCCGGAATACAAAACGGAAAGGGAGTATCTGCACGTCTATATCGGCCACCTGCGGGCTAAGGTTCAATCCGACCCGAGGAACCCCGCGTACATCTTAAGCGTTCCCGGAGTGGGGTACAGGTTCCAGGACGTTCCTTAACCCCACTGCGGTTTATCATGCCGGGAATACAAACATGCTCCCGGATATCTTATCCCGAAGGCGGTCTGGTGTTGGGTGGCGGCGGGTTCTTCATGCCCAGGCGGAATAGCTCCCCGGTGTCCTTGCGCTTCCAGTTCACCGATATGCGCTGCTGTGTCGGGTGGACCATGGTGATGGCGCCCGGCCGGGGGCACTCCTCGACACAGCCGCCGCAGTACCAGCACTCTTCCGGGTAAACGACTATCGGAGGTTTTTTCTTCTCCGGGTTGGGCATCATGACGTCGGTGGGGCAGACATCGACACACAGGTTGCAGCCGATGCAGATATCGGGGTTGAACTCCACCGCCCTGTTCGGCGTCGGCGGGTTGGGTACCATATATGCTTTATCGCTCATTTTAGCTTACCTTTCCTTCTGAGTCGTTAATTTTCAAAATTAAACGTCGCAATGGAGCCGGTAGTTTTCCTCGAGGGCGGGAGCGTAAGGTGGCTTGAGATGGAAGTCCAGCGGCAGCTCCCTGACCTTCACCTTGTTATCCTCCTGTCTGACGGGCAGCAGTTTATTCCACCCGGGCGGGTCCATCTCGGGGTAGTCGAGCCGGTAGAAATCCAGGAT
>DATLAD010000238.1:0-4549 GCA_035527575.1 Dehalococcoidales bacterium | reverse complement strand
GAAACCCTCTTTCAGGGCATGCTGGGAAATCGATGCCGCGGCGATAATACCCAGTTCCTGGAGCTGGTAAACACTCCCCCACAGAGGCGCTCTCAGGGTGCGCGCATCCAGAAAAAGGCTGATGTCAACGGTAGTCGTCGGCTCATATACCCTAGTCTGCAGCTTGCCGAGCCGGGCGGTGCTCTTCCAGTGTATCCGCTTCAGGCTATCTCCGGAGTGATAGTCCCGCACCCCGGCCGTGAGCACCGGGTCTTGGAAAAGGTGCCTTTTCAGGCGGATATCGCCGAAGAACTGCTGCGAAGGGATGCCCAGCTTTTCCAGCGGAACCAGCCGGGGATACACCAGGAGATAGTCCAGTTTATCAATGTGCATTTCCCGGCGGAAGAAACCGAATAAGTCCCCGGAACGGATAAATGTCGGCCCGAAGACGAAGCTACCCCTCTGCAGGCACTTCATCGGGAAGCGGCGGGTCACCCGGTGGTACATGTTGATGGGGAACATGCTGCTGAGCATGACGCGTTCGTCATGTATCGAGGTGGCCTTGCCCTTCAGGAGGGTTACATTCTCCGGCAGTTCGTCCTCAATCTGCAGCCAGGGCAGGGGCAGGGGCTTCCGGTTGGTAATCTCTATTTCAAAGACTATTTCTTCACCGAAAAATACCTGGGACTGGCTCAGGCGACGCCGGTATTCAACGCGGCGGAGGCAAAACCGATTCCACAGTCGGGATACGCCGCCGGTCAGCAGAAACAGCAGGCAAATCAAAACGAGCGGCACCTGGTGCGTTGCCAGGCTGATTATCAGAATCAGTACCGCGATGACAAGCCAGTAGTCGCCCCGCATCGCCTATCCTTCCCCGGCGACGGGTTCCTCTTCCACCGGCACGAATACCGAATCCACTATCTCTTTCAGAGTCTCCCCGGCCTTATGGCCGCGGAGTCGGCTCTCCGACTTGGGAATAATGCGGTGAATCAGTACGGGAGTCACCAGGTACTTAATATCGTCCGGGGTTACGAAAGCCCTGCCTCTGAGCGCCGCCAGGGCCTGCGAAGCATTGTAGAGCGCCAGCATGGCCCTCGGACTGGCCCCCAGCTCCACCGCTTCGTGCTCACGGGTGGCGTGAATAAGGCGGATGATGTAGTCCTCCACGTCGGCGGCAACGTGCACCTCGCGGCAGGCTTTCTGTATTTTCAGGAGGTCATCGGACGATATTACCGGCTTTAGCTCTTCCAGCGGGTCGGACTGGCGGAAGCGCGATAGAATCAACCGGTCGTCTTCAACACCGGGGTAACCCATCTGTATTTTCATAAGGAATCGGTCGAGTTGGGCCTCGGGCAAAGGGAAAGTACCCTCCAGCTCGATAGGGTTCTGCGTGGCCATTACCAGGAAGGGCCGGGGCAGCGGCTTGGTCTCACCCTCGACGGTGACCTGGCGTTCCTGCATCGCTTCCAGTAGCGCCGATTGCGTCCTGGGCGTGGCGCGGTTTATCTCGTCCGTCAGGACTATCTGCGATATTATCGGCCCCGGCCGGAACTCGAAGTCCGAAGTTCTCTGGTTAAAAACGTAAGTACCGGTAATGTCCGAAGGCAAAAGGTCCGGCGTGCACTGGATGCGCCGGAAGCTACACCCCAGCGACCTCGCCAGCGATTTCGCCAGGACCGTTTTCCCCAGCCCCGGCACGTCCTCGATGAGAATATGCCCCTCGCAGAGCAGCGCCACGATAGCCAGTTCCACCACCTCGCCCTTGCCCACGATGACGCGCTCGACGTTTTCCCTTACTTTGGCGCCGGCGTCTTTTATTTGCCGAACTATGGCATCTTCCATATCCCCAACCACCTTCTTTTTAGCTTATTATAACAGCTTGAGTGCAATGTGACTATTTATTCAGACGCAGCCAGGCCGTGAAAAAAGCGGAGACTTGACCCGTTAAAGTTCGAGGCGTTGATGGAGGAGTTTTAGGTGAACCACCCCACCTTGACAAATCTCATACTCTCTTGAATAATTACTTGGTGCCCCCTTTATAGAAATCAATTGATTGTGAGTGTGCCCTATGAAAGCGTTACGCTGGTACGCCAGGAAAGACCTGCGTTATGAGGACGTCCCGGAACCCTCTCCAGGGCCGGGACAGCTTAAAATCAAGGTAGCTCTGGCCGGTATCTGCGGCACGGACCTGAAGGAATATGCCTATGGCCCCGTCCTTATTCCCCCCGCTAAAGTCCCCCTGACCATGGGGCACGAGTTCGCCGGGACGGTGGCCGCCGTGGGCAAAGGAGTCAAGGGCTTCAAGGTCGGGGATAGGGTCAGCGGCGTGGGCAACTACTATTGCGGCGAGTGTTACGTCTGTAAAAAAGGCCTGTATAACCTGTGTGTGAACCAGATATTCACCGGCATCCACGTCGATGGCTGTATGGCGGAATATTTCGTCCTGCCGACTTACGCCTGCTATAAGCTGCCGAACTCCGTTTCCGATGAACTGGGCGCCCTTGTCGAGCCGCTGGCGGTAGCCCTTCACGCTGTAAGTCAGGCTCATGTAAATCCCGGGGACACGGTAGCTATTGTAGGGGACGGCGCTATAGGTCTCTGCTCTCTTCTTGCCGCTAAATCCGCCGGCGCTTCGGAAGTGTATGTCATCGCTAAGCATAAAGGACGCGGCGGGCTTGCCGCTAAACTGGGAGCGACGGCTGTCATCTATTCCGGTGAAGGAAATCCAATTAAAAAATTGCAGGAGCTTACCGGCGGCATCGGGACGGATGCCGCTATCGAGTGCGTCGGCCGCCCGGAAACCCCCCAGCTTGCCGTCGAATGTACGCGTCGGGGCGGCATCGCGGTTATCGTCGGTATCTTCGAGAAACCAGGAATGATAGATTTCAGCACCATCACTTTCACCGAGAAAACGATGGTCGGCAGCTCCATTTACGTCCACGAGGGCAGGACGGCCATCGACCTCATGGCAGATAAAAGAATCGACCCCTCCCCCCTTATCTCCTCCGTCGTCCCGCTTAAAGACGCCGCCAAAAATGGGTTCGAGGAGTTGATTAACAACAAGGAAGCCAATATTAAAGTGTTGCTGCAGGTCGCTTGATGGAAGCGTGTCAGTAGCCTAAAATATCATTAACATTACGCAAGGAGGATAACAGTGATAAATAAAGAAATTTTTGAATTCCCCATCGTTTACACCAACCCCATTCCCAAGATTGCCCTGGGCTGGGGAGCCTACCAGACAATCGGCGACGAATGTAAAGCCGCCGGCATGAAAAAAGCCCTGATTGTTACCTCAGGGCTCAAAGGAACGGGCATAATCGATGAAATTAAGGGCGTTATCAACTACGCCGGCGTAGCCACGGAAATTTATGACAAAATTACTTCCAACCCCAAGGACTACGAGATAATGGCAGCCTATAAAGTATTCAAAGAAGCCCAGTGCGATGGCGTGGTCGCCGTCGGCGGAGGCAGCTCTATCGATACCGGCAAGTGCGTCCGCGTCCTCGCCGCTAACGACGGCAAAGACCTGTCCAACTTCACCGTTTTTCTCGACCCCCCCTGGCCGGAAACGCTGAAGAAGATGAAGCCCTGCACTGTCCCCCAGATTTCGGTGGCTACCACCTCCGGCACAGGCGCCGAGGTTTCCTCCTGGGCGGCTGTCTCCAATACCAAGATTAAAGCCAAGGTGCTGGTCAGCGGCCCCAACGTCCATTCCACCGTTGCCATTGTCGACCCCCTGCTCAGCAGGCTGCAACCCCGCAACATCGCCGCCTGGACGGGATTTGACGCCCTGGCACACGCTATCGAAGCTTTCGTCACCAAGGTGCAGGGACCTTACGCTTACGGCATGCTCCTGCGGGCTAACGAGCTCATTTATCAAAACCTCCGGGAGTTCACCTATAACCGCATGAACAACACCGCCTGCGAGCGTATGGCATGGGCTTCCACCATGGGCGGTATCGCTATCGGTTTCGGCGCCGGCGCCGGCATCGTACACGGACTGGGTCACCAGATTAGCGCCCTTACGGATTGCCATCACGGCCGGATTAACGCCGTGATGATGCTGGCCGGGGAAAGGTATAACCAGCCCGCCGCAATAGAAAAACTCGCCGCTTTGACCCGCGCCATGGGTATCGATACCACCGGCATGACCGAGTGGGAAGCAGCCGACCGCTGGTTCGACGAAATCGAGCAGCTGCTCATAGACCTGGAAATTACGCCCGGCCAGCTTAATAAACAATTCGGGCTTAAGGAGACTGACCTGGACCGTATCGTTAAGGTCTACTCCAACGACTTTTGTTCCCAGGGCAACCCCAGGGAGTTCAACTACGATGAGGTCATGGGCGTCCTGAAGAGCGCGCTATAAAAGTTGCGGCCGGGTAAACCAATAAGGCAACTAAACAGAGATTAATATGCGGGTGGCGAGAAATCCCTAATCATTGTAAAATAAATTAGGGCTCGTCACCCGTCTTTTAAGACATAACAGAAGGAAGGTCAGGATAGAAATGGAAAAAGAGACACCGACAACCACGAAAAACGAGAGCCAGACCGTCGAAGAACCTCAGGTTAT
>DATLAD010000237.1:0-6430 GCA_035527575.1 Dehalococcoidales bacterium | reverse complement strand
CTTATTTACCCTGTATTATCGCGACTTTACCATGTTGCTGTACCCTTCGCTCATATGGTCGTCCTTCCAGAACGACCAGTCCAGCACGGCCCTTTGTTCCCTGGTCAATAGCTGCGGGTAGAATTTCTCGGTGTGCCTCAGGCCCTGATCAAGCAAAGCCTTTTCTTCATCGGTCAGTTTCATCGTAATCTCAGGTCATATTATATTTTAATCGAAGTCCGCCCACAGGTTATGATACTCGATATCAGTTTTTTATAAAACGGCACTACAATTCTAACAGCTTATAATACCCTGAGCAAGGAAGTGAAAGCTTTGGCAGCCTGGTGCATTGACATTATGTTTTGAATATGTTAATGTTTACAATGTTGACTAATATAGTCAACAATACGTTAACCTTTGAGGGGAGGGTAAGGAGATGGCGGAATTAGCTCCGGAGGTAGAATACCTCGATTATAAAACAGTAAAAATACCAAAGCTGACCAGGGGTATTGCCAGGGATTGCTCCGAGCTAATCGGCAATACGCCGCTGGTCAGACTGAACCGTATTGCTGAAGGTATCGGGGCGGAGGTGGTCGCCAAGCTTGAGTTTTTCAACCCGGTAAGCAGTATCAAGGACAGGATAGGCGTGGCCATGATTGTCGACGCCGAGGCCGGAGGGCTCATTAAGAAAAACACGGTTATCGTCGAGCCTACCAGCGGTAATACCGGCATAGGTCTGGCTTTTGTCTGCGCCGCCCGGGGATACCGGCTTATCCTCACCATGCCTGATACGATGTCGCTGGAGAGGCGGCAGCTTCTCGCTGTCTTCGGGGCCGAGCTGGTACTGACCCCCGGGGCGGAGGGGATGCCGGGCGCCATAAGAAAGGCGGAGCAGCTCGTGGCTGAAAACCGCAACTATTTTATGCCTCAGCAGTTTAAAAACCCGGCCAATCCGGAGATACATCGCCTGACCACCGCCGAGGAAATCTGGAGGGACACCGGCGGCAGGGTGGACATCCTGGTCAGCGGTGTGGGTACGGGGGGTACAATTACCGGCGTTGCCGAAGTCATCAAAGCCAGGAAACCGGGATTCAGGGTAGTGGCTGTTGAACCGGCTAATTCTCCGGTGCTTTCCGGGGGAAAGGCGGGAGCGCACAGGATTCAGGGCATCGGCGCCGGCTTTGTCCCCGATATTCTCAGGACGGACCTGATTGATGAGATTGTTACCGTGAGCAATGAAGACGCGGGCGGTACGGCGCGGCGGCTGGCCAGGGAGGAAGGGATACTGGCGGGAATATCGTCGGGGGCCGCCGCCTGGGCAGCCCTGAAAGTGGCCGGCCGGCCGGGGAATAAGGGCAAGCTTATCGTGGTTATTTTCCCGGATACGGGCGAGCGTTATCTATCTACCTGGCTTTTCCAGGAGCAGACCGCATGAAAAACGGCAGTAAACGAATAAGTATTGTAAACAAAGACGAGAATGAAAGTACTTTCTGGAATTTGTCTTTTGAAGCGCATGTTCCGGCGTTGGTTTGGGAGGTGATGGCTGTGCTATGGACAATGCGCGCGCCCGAAAGGGCTTACCGGACAGGATAAAATAAATCCAGAAAGGTGATAAAATAATGAAAACAATCGCTGAAATAAACGAGAAAATCAAAAAAGGACAGGCCGTCGTCGTGACGGCTGAGGAAATACTGGATGTCGTTAAAGAAAAAGGTATCCAGAAGGCGGCCAGAGAAGTGGACGTGGTTACCACCGGTACATTCGGCCCGATGTGTTCATCCGGAGCCTATCTCAACATTGGCCATACCAGTCCGCGCATCAAGCTCGGCGGCGGCAAGGTCTATCTTAACGATGTGCCCGCTTACGCCGGGTTTGCCGCCGTGGATATCCTTATAGGGTGCACGGCTCTCCCCGATGATGACCCGAGGAATCGGGTTCACCCCGGCGAATTCCTGTATGGCGGCGGCCACGTTATTGAAGAACTCGTCGACGGCAATGACATCCGTCTGGTAGTTACCGCCTACGGCACGGACTGCTATCCGAAAAGGAAACTGGAGACCCTGATAAATCTCCAGGGGCTAAACGAGGCCGTGCTCTTCAATCCGCGGAACGCTTACCAGAACTACAATGTTGCCGTGAATCTGTCCAACAAGACGATTTACACCTATATGGGTGTCTTGAAGCCCAATCTGGGTAACGCCAACTACTGCAGCGCCGGACAGCTCTCCCCGCTGCTTAACGACCCGCTTTACAAGACTATCGGCATCGGGACGAAGATATTCCTGGGCGGCGGCACGGGCTATGTCGCCTGGCAGGGCACCCAGCATAACCCGGGCGTACCGCGGACGGAAAACGAGGTTCCCAGGAAACCCGCCGGGACCCTGGCCGTCATCGGCGACCTGAACCAGATGAAATCACAGTGGCTCCGTGGGATAAGCATGCAGGGCTACGGCAGCACCATGGCCGTAGGCATCGGTATTCCCATACCCGTACTTTCCGAGGAAATCCTCCGGTACACCACGGTGACCGATGCCGATATTCTGGCGCCCATCGTTGACTATTCTGAGGCCTACCCGCAGAGAAAGACGGATACTCTTGGAGAGGTCAGCTATGCCCAGCTTAAGACCGGCAGGATAGAAGTGCGGGGCAAGCCGGTGCCCACCTCCTCTCTGTCAAGTTATCCCAGGGCTGTCGAGATTGCTCAAATTCTGAAGGGGTGGATACAAAAGAGAGAGTTTACCCTGACCGAAGCAGTGGCGCCTCTACCCGGTAGAGAATCGGGTATTACTTTCAAGAACCTCGAGGAACGCGAGATAGTGGAACTCTAGACGGGCATTGTAGCTAGAGGAGGAACGATGGCAGCGAGTGAAATGCCTGAGATTGGGAAAATATCGCCGGAAATTTTTCGTGAGCTTATATTTCCACGACTCGGAGCCAGAAATGAAAAGATTATCGTAGGCCCACAGCACGGGGTGGATGTGGGCATTGTGGAGATAGGGGGTAAAGCGGTGTCATTCACCACCGACCCCGTTTTTATCGTGCCCGAATACGGCTGGGAGAGGGCGGCCTGGTTTGCCATTCACATCATCGCTTCCGACTCCGTGACCAGCGGACTCAGGCCGAAGTTGCTGTCCATAGACCTGAACCTCCCCATGGAAATGAACAAAAAGCAGCTGGAGGTAGTCTGGGATGTTATTCACCGGGAGTGTGAGAAATTAGGGATAGCTATCGTTACCGGCCACACCGCTCGCTATGAGAATTGTCATTACCCCATGGTAGGCGGGGCCACTATCGTCGGCATCGGTGAGATGAACGAATACGTTACCCCCTCGCTCTGCCGGGCCGGCGACAAGCTCATCATTACCAAGGGGCCGGCCATCGAGGCGACCGGCATTCTGGCGGCCATGTTCCCACACATTATCGAGAAGGAGTTCGGGGCTGAATTCAGCAAAAAGGCGCAGCAGATATTTTATAAAATGTCCGTCGTGGAGGACGCTATGGCAGCGGTGAGTGTCGGCATCAGGGAGAACGGTGTTACCGCCATGCATGACGCTACCGAGTGCGGGGTGTGGGGAGGACTGTACGAACTAGCGCAGGCGGCCGGTCTGGGCGCCCGGGTAGAAAAGGAAAAGATAGTCGTTGAAGAGTGTGTCGCCGAAGTGTGTAAATTCTTCGATATCGACCCTTACGCCTCAATAAGTGAAGGCACCCTGATTATCGCCTGCAAAAGACATAAAGCTCAGGATGTAGTAAAAGCCCTGGACGAAAAAGGCATCTGGTCTTCCATTGTCGGCGAGCTGACCGCGCCGGAGAAAGGCATGGTCTTGTTGGAAAAGGGTAAAGAGCAGAAGCTGGAGTATCCCGTCGTCGATCCCTTCTGGAGGGCTTTCTACGATGCCCTGGAGAAATATCAATCCTGATGCAGGCTGATTCGATATTCCTCCGTACACCGTTGTCTGCCTTAATCGGGTAATTCTTCGCGGTCAATGAGATAAAAGTCATTTCCGGACGCAGGGTGGGGGTGTATATTGACGATAGTGATATAATTATATTCACCCGTAAGGTGGTCGAGTCTTGTGACGAGGAGGTAGATATGAGGAAGGTGTACTTGGACAATGCGGCCAGCACGCCCCTTCTCCCCGAGGTCCGGCAGGCGATGATGCCTTACCTGGGGGATATCTTCGGCAATCCGTCGTCACTGCATGATTGGGGGGATGGCGCGCGGGAGGCGGTAGATAAGGCCCGGGCTCAGGTGGCCGGACTTATCGGCGCCGGTCCCGAGGAGATTATCTTCACCAGCGGCGGCACCGAAAGCAATAATTTCGCCGTCAAGGGACTGGCGCTGGCTCAGCAGGGCAAGGGCAAGCACGTGGTCGTTTCCGCTATCGAACATTTCTCGGTGCTGCACTCGGCGCGTACACTGGAAAAGTGGGGTTTCGAGGTGAGTGAAGTACCGGTGGACAGGTACGGCGTGGTCGACCCCGAAGAGGTGCGCCGCAGTATCCGGAAGGACACAGTGCTGGTATCCATCATGCACGCTAACGGCGAAATAGGCACCATCGAGCCGATAAAGGAAATAGCTAAAATCACCAGGGAACTGAAGATTCCCTTCCATACCGACGCCGTGGCGACGGCGGGGACGATACCGGTTGATGCCGGCGAGCTCGGGGTAGACGCCCTGAGCCTGGCCGGGAACCAGTTCTACGGTCCGAAAGGCGCCGGTGCTTTGTACGTACGCAAGGGCGTACGGATTATGCCGCTTCTCGATGGAGGTATCCAGGAGGGGGGCAGAAGGGGTGGCACCGAAAACGTTCCGGCCATTGTCGGACTGGGCAAGGCGGCGGAGATAGCTAAAGCTAATATGGCGGCGCGGATAAAGCAGATGACGCCGCTGCGCGACCGTCTGCTCAAGGAACTGCAGGGCAGGATTGAACGCGTGGTCGTCACCGGTCACCCGCAGAATCGATTGCCGGGGCATGCCAGCTTTTGTGTGGAGTTTATCGAAGGCGAGGCCATGCTCATGCTCCTCAACAGCAAGGGAATCGCCGTTTCCAGCGGCTCGGCCTGCACATCGCGTGCCCTGAAAGCGTCCCACGTCCTCATCGCTCTGGGTCTGTCCCACGAGATAGCCCAGGGCTCCATACTGTTCACCCTCGGCCTGGACAGTGTCCCTGAAGATATCGATTACGTACTGGAGACGATGCCGCCTGTTGTCGACAGGCTGCGGCAGATGTCTCCGCTTTACGCCAGGTTCGCGAAGAGTGGCAAAGGAGGCAAATAATATGCCGGTCTATAACGAAACGGTAATGGAACACTTTATGAATCCCCGCAACGTGGGGGAAATCGAGAACCCCGATGGTGTCGGCGAGGAAGGTAACCCGGTCTGCGGGGATATGATGACCTTCTATATCAAGGTCAAGGACAATCGCCTCGAAGACGTTAAATTCAAGACCTTCGGCTGCGGCGCGGCCATCGCCGTTTCCAGCATGGTCAGCGAGATGGCCAGGGGCAAGACCCTGGACGAGGCAATGAAGATTACCCCGCAGTCGGTAGCCGATAAGCTGGAAGGCCTGCCCAAGAACAAGTTTCACTGCTCCAACCTGGGTGCCCAGGCCTTGCACAAGGCCATAGAGGACTACCGGAGGAAACAGAAAAAGGGAGGCAAGTAATCATGGCTGAGAAAAATAAAACATCAAACCAATGTCATACCTGTCCTTACTGTGATGAAGAGATAGCCGAGGCGGCATTTCCGTATTGCGAGGCATGCCGGGTAAACATTTTACACTGCCCCAGGTGTGGGCTGGCCGTACCACGGGACACGGAGACATGCCCCCACTGCGGCGCTGACCTCAAGAAAGAGGTAGCCAGAGGGAGTTGACATATGGCTGAAAAAGAAAAAGAAAAGATGTCCATCGTCGTTTTCAGCGGCGACCTTGATAAAGCTCTATCCGCTTTTATTCTGGCTACCACCGGCGCCAGCATGGGCATGGATGTCAGCATGTTCTTTACCTTCTGGGGGCTGAATATCCTCAAGAAAAACAGGAACGGCGGTAAAAGCCGGGGGCTGATGAAAAAAATGCTCAACTTCATGAACCGGGGCGGCTCGAAGAGGTTGAAGCTCTCCAAGTTCCACATGTTCGGCCTGGGTACCTGGATGATGAAAAAGCTCATGAAGGAGACCAACGTGCCTTCCATTGACGAGTTCATCAAGATGGCGCAGGACATGGGCGTAAAACTGATACCCTGTTCCACTTCCTGCGGGGTGATGGGCCTGGGCGAAGGCGCCTTCCGTGAAGAGGTCGGCAGCCTGGCCGGAGCCGCCTACTTTCTGAACGAGGCCCGCCAGAGCAAGGTGACCCTGTTTATCTAGTCGGAAGGAGGAAGTCATGAAAGCGGACCAGAGCCTGGACTGCGTGGGATTATACTGCCCCATGCCTATTGTCAAAACCGC
>DATLAD010000236.1:0-3701 GCA_035527575.1 Dehalococcoidales bacterium | reverse complement strand
GGCTGCTCAATCGACGCTCTCTGGACGAGATGATTGACAGCGAAATCAGCCGTCACTCCCGATACGGCGGCGTTTTCTCACTGGCAATTCTTGACCTCGACTCTTTTAAAGCATACAATGACACATACGGGCACCTCTCCGGCGATACACTTCTGACGCGAGTTGGCCAGATTATTAAAAGCGCCATCAGGAACGCCGACCACGCCTTTCGCTATGGCGGCGATGAATTCGCCATCCTCCTGCCGCAGACTGCCGTTGATGCTGCCCTACAGGTAACCGAGCGGGTACGGAAGAAAATTGCTAAGGGGGTTGAATCCAGTAAAATCAGTGTTTCTGCCAGCATCGGCCTGGCAAGCTGGCCCGATGATGGCATAAGCCATACCGATATTATCGCCGCCGCCGACGTTACTCTTTACCGCGCGAAACGGGATGGCGGCAACCGTAGTTACTACGCTTCAGGGTCTCTGACGCCCCTGCAGTTGACCGAGTCAATCCTGGACACGGAGAATACTATAGACAGCAAGATTTTAAGTTTGGTCCACGCGTTATCAGAAACCGTGGACGCCAAGAGCTATTATACTCATAATCACTCAAAAATGGTGACCGATTACTCTCTGGCTCTGGGTAAAACTCTTAAGCTGGCTGTAAACGAAATGACCAGGCTGGAGGTCTGTGCTTTACTGCACGATATCGGCAAGATATCTATCAGCGATACGATACTGAACAAGCCAGGCAAACTGACTTCTGAAGAGTGGGAGACGGTAAAAACCCACCCGCAGATGGGAGCCTCTATCGCCAGTCGTACACCTCAATTGTCCCTATGTGCCGATGGTATTCTGCACCACCATGAATGGTATGACGGGAGCGGATATCCCGATGGATTGAAGGGCGACAAGATACCTCTGGAAGCTCGCATTCTGGCTATTTCCGATGCTTTTGCCGCCATGACTTCCGAAAGGCCCTATTCCGAAACTTTCACACATGAACAGGCCATGGTAGAACTCAAACGACATGCCGGCAAGCAATTTGACCCTGACCTGGTTGAACATTTCGTTTCTATTTACGAGAGGAGCATTAACGGGACACGAAAAAAGGCGAGGAGGTAAAAACCAGTTTGGGCCATTTTACGCAGGCCTGGACTGAAGCAGGAGCTATGAACATCAATAATAAGAACAACAAAATACAGGTGTTTGTAATCAGCCAGCAATCGTTGTTTCAGCAGGCTATAGAGCACACGTTCATGGATACCGAGGATATCATCATTGTCGGCACTACCGGCGTGAACAGCGATGTGCTCAAAGCCATTGACAACCTACCGCCGGACGTCGCCATGGTAGACCTCGATGGCCCATCCGAGACCGGTCTGGAACTGGGCCGCAAGATAAAGCAACGCTCGCCCAATATCGGTGTCATTATGCTTACCTCCAACCCGGATGACAATCAGCTATTTCAGGCGCTTAAAGCCCAGGCGGTAGCTTATCTGAGCAAGGAAATTACCGCAGAAAAGCTGATTGAAATCGTCAGGCGCGTCTCCAAAGGCGAACACCCGATAAACGAAAGCCTTACCACCCGGCCCAAATTGGCCGAGCACGTGTTACAGCAGTTCCAGGAACTTACCTCCCGGAGCGAGGCCGAAGCCTTCATATCGCCTCTCACTCCCAGGGAGATAGAAATACTGCAATACATTGCCCAGGGCTACCTTAACAAGCAGATTGCCGCCGAGCTCGGCATCAGCGAGCAGACCATCAAGAATCACGTTACCTCCATCTTGCGGAAACTGAATGCCAATGCCCGCACCGAGGCCGTGGTAGTGGCTATCAAGCAGGGTTTAATCAAGATAACCTGAATTGATACTCACAATATCGCCGGTTTTTCCAGCCTGTAATCTCACAGGGCTGAACGGCCTGGTTGTTTTTCCCTGATATCCCCGGCTGTAACTCCACCGCTCTCTTTGCTCTTTAAAATACCTGTGCTAGAATATCTGTGGGTAAAGTTGAAGGAGCGAAGGTGGTCAGCAGCCTGATAGAAGAGCAGCTTAAACAATTGCCACACAGCCCCGGCGTTTATCTCATGAGAGACGCCGAAGGGACGATACTCTACGTTGGCAAAGCCACCAGTCTCCATAACCGCGTCAGGTCGTACTTCCAGGCTACCCAGAAGCTGACGCCCAAGATACAGCAAATGGTATCCCGCGTAGCCGATATCGATTTCTTCGTCGCTACCTCGGAGCAGGAAGCCCTCATCCTCGAGTTGAACCTGATAAAGCAGTATCACCCCCGCTATAATGTGCGCCTCAAGGACGATAAGACCTTCCCTTATCTGAAAATAGCCACCAATGAAGAATGGCCCAGGGTCTATGTTACCCGCCGTTACGAACAGGACGGCGGACGTTACTTCGGCCCCTTCGCCAATGCCCGGTCGGTGAAACAGACCCTGCGGGTCCTGCAAAATATCTTCCCTTTCCGCACTTGTTCCAAAGCCATCACAGGTAAAGCCCCCCGGCCCTGCCTCGAATACCACCTGAGGCACTGCCTGGCACCGTGCATCGGCGCCGTGAGTCGCAAGGAATACGCCCGGGTAATTAAAGAGGTTATTCTTTTCCTCGAAGGTAAACAGGAAAAAGTGGCGCGGGAGCTTAAAGACAGGATGAACCAGGCAGCCGAGGCCATGGACTATGAAAAAGCGGCACTGCTCAGAGACCAGATTCAGGCGATTCATGAAGTCATCGAGGGCGAGAAGATTGCCGCTGTCATCCGGGGCGAGGAGGACGTCATCGCCTTCGTTCAGGACGGCGACCAGGCTTATGTCCAGGTGTTGTTCATACGCAGCAATAAACTGACGGGCCGTGAGAGCTTTCTCCTGCAGGGGACCCGCCAGGAAGAGCCGCGGCAAATCATGACCAGTTTTATCAAGCAGTATTACTCGTCATGCCCCCAGATTCCACCGCTACTGTTGCTCCAGTACCCGGTGGAAGACAGGCCGATTATTAAGGAATGGCTGAAAAGCCGGCGGGGCGGCGGGGTCGAAATCCAGGTGCCGCGCCGCGGCATTAAAAAACAACTGATAGACATCGCCGCGGAAAACGCCCGTCAGGGACTGGAGCAGCTCAAGATTAAGGAAATGACCGCTTCGACATCGCTGGACGATGCCCTGGCCGAGATTGAAAAGGAGCTTAAACTCAAGAGCCCGCCTTTGCGCATGGAGGCTTACGATATCTCCAATATCCAGGGAACTTCGGCGGTGGGCAGCATGGTCGTCTTCGAAAAAGGCAAGCCCAAACCGGCCCACTACCGCCGCTTCAAGATAAAAACGGTGGCCGGCGCCAACGACTACGCCATGCTGCAGGAGGTGCTCCAGAGGCGATTCAAGCACAGTTCCAGGGGCGTGACATCCGCTCCGGATACCTGGGCTATCCTGCCCGACCTCGTCCTCATCGACGGCGGCAAAGGTCATCTCAATGCCGCCCTATCCGTCATACGGGAAACCGGCAGCGATGTCCCCGTGGCCAGCCTGGCCAAGGAAAACGAGGAAATTTTCATCCCCCGGCGCAAGGAGCCGGTGGTCCTGCCGAAGTCTTCTCCCGGCCTCCAGCTTCTCCAGCGCCTCCGGGACGAGGCGCACCGCTTCGCCATAAGCTACTACGCCAGCGTCCACCGCCGTAAAACGTTCACCTCGGCCCTGGACGGCATCCCGGGAATCGG
>DATLAD010000235.1:0-4535 GCA_035527575.1 Dehalococcoidales bacterium | reverse complement strand
AAATGTCCGATTCCGATACTCTGCCCGCCTTTATTTTCCCCAAACAAATCAGGGACTGGAAGATGGGACTGCGCAGCGTGCGGGTAGGCGATTTGAGAAATAAGGAGTCCGCCGAGCGCGAATACTCAATACTGGGCGGCGGTGATATAGGGTTTCCCCTGATGCTGGCTGTTTCCGTCTTCTTCAAGGCCGGTCTGGGCGGCGCCGCGATTGTGGGGGTGTTTGCCCTGGTGGGGCTTATGGGAGCTTTCCTGATTCAATTGCTCTGGCTTAAGGATAAGCCCGTCCCGGCTTTACCACCGATTGCCTTTGCTGCACTCGTCGGGTTTCTTATTACGGAGCTGGCTTTCTAGGACTATCCGCGGCTACCGTTGTGGTAGAATATTGGTGATTCGTTAGCGACCTGGATGGAAATTCATTAAGGAGGCTATACTTGGAAGAGAAAATCGTCTATTTCGATGAGGCGGGTATTGAGAATACGGAGACGACCCTGCGCCTGGCTGCGGAGCGGGCTAAGGCCCGCGGCATCAAGAAGGTCATCCTTGCCTCGACGCGGGGTGACACGGCGCGCCTGGCCGCCAGACTCTGGGCCGGCAACGGCATTAAAATGGTGGTGGTGCCCCACCAGTACGGGTTCATGGCCGGCCAGCGCTTCCCGGCGGAGCTGGTCTCGGAGCTTACCGGGCAGGGGCACGCCGTTCACTTCGGCACCATGCTGTTCCATACCGAAAACCTGTACGGCATGGATACACCCAGAACCATGGCCAATCTGCTGCGCACGTTTTGCCAGGGAATGAAGGTCTGCGTGGAGATTATTTTCATGGCCGTGGACGGCGGGAAGGTGGCCCCCGGCGAGGAGGTGGTTGTCGTGACGGGCACCGGACGCGGGGCGGATACGGCTATAGTGGCTATAGCGGCCCCCTCTACGCGACTTCCCGACCTTCACATTACCGAGATTATCTGCAAGCCGCTCCAGACCAGGCAGGGACCACCTCCGCCTATGCCGCCTCCCGAGAAAAAGTCTTAGGTACACGCCTTATGCTATATATACATGTCTGGAGGGAAATATGATTATCACCACCCGGAGAATAAACGTAGACACCAATGCGTCGGCCGATGAGGCTTACGTATCGGTAATCAATATCACTCCGCAAGCCCACAAGCAGGTCGCCGAGGCGTACGTTACCAACGGGATTGTTACCTTTTTTCTTCCCGGCACGACGGCCGCGCTGGCGACCATTGAATTTGAAGAAGGGCTGATTTCCGACTTTAAAAAGATATGGTCGCGCCTTGTGCCCAGGGATATCGCCTACAAGCACAAGTTTCTCTGGGAGGAGAATAACGCATATTCGCACGTCCGGGCTTCATTGATGGGGCCGTCTCTGGTCGTTCCCCTGGCCAATAGCAGGCTGACACTGGGCCAGTACCAGCAGGTGGTCTTGATTGAATTTGATAATCGTGCCAGGTCGCGACAGGTTATCCTGCAGTTCATGGGTGAATAGGCGGACTTTCCCGGTAGAGTACATAGAAAAGGTGGACAGCTTTATAACCGGGGCTTTAATCGGCGTGCCTGCGGGCGACATCCCCCGGGACTAGGAAGTGACCGCCGAAGGCGCTCGTTATTCTATCGGGACTCGCCTCGCAGACTTTCTTCAGCTGACTAGTCCATCGCCGGGCCGACCAGAGGTTGATATTGGGCCACTTGAGCCATTACTTCCTGCTGTTCCTTTTTATTCAGGGGTCTGAACCTTTTAGCGGCATCGATAATCATCGGCCAGAGCTTCAGCTCACCCGACAGCACGGCGGCAGTGATGTCCTGACTCAACGTGTACCACAGGCTTTTTTCTATTTCCGACGCCTCATCGAAAGGCTCGTACCAGGTGTTGTACGACGCCACGTTCGGGCCTTCCCAGGCGCGTTTCGCCACGGACTTTATGGCCATGACGCCCACATCTTTCTGACGGGCCGTCTTCAACAGCGGCCGGAAATCATTCCAGTCGGTCGGGTGGGCGGCATGCACTCGGTTCAACGGGAACATCACGGTATCGAAGTCGAAACGGTTAAGCGCCTCGTTCTGGGTAGGCGGGTTATGCCCGGTGATGCCGATATAGCGTACCAGTCCCTGTTCCCTGGCTTCGAGGATGGCTTCCAGCGCACCTCCGGGGCCGAGGGCGATATTTAACACTTCGATGCTATCGACGCCGTGGAGCTGGAAAAGGTCAAAGCGGTCGACTTTCAGCGTTTCCAGGGAGCGTTTGAGGCTTTCCCAGGCCCCCTTTTTCTGCCGTTCGTCCGTCTTGCAGCCCAGGAAAAACTTCTTGCCGTTTCTCCTGAACCATGAGCCGATACGCGTCTCCGCCTGCCCGTATATCGGCGACACGTCGATTTGATTGATGCCGTTTTCCAGGGCCGTTTCCAGGGCGGCATCGGCTTCTTTCTGGTTGCTGTGAAAAAGGGCGAAACTTCCAAAAATCAGGATGCTGCTCATATGTCCTGTTTTACCAAGTCTTCTCTCTTCCATAACTGCCTCCCGATGACTTCGTTCATATAAATGTTGACACATCGTCTGTGTATTTTCAAACGAGGCTCATATGCCGTTTGACAAGTCGCCTGATTTTATATAGTCTAATCTATACATAATAATAAATCTGGTTGGCACCTGAGGTTAAGAAAATGGAATCAGCGGAACTGACCAAGGCCGGGGCACGCGGGTCGAAGGCGAAAGCGGAGAGACATCAGCCCGGGGTGGTGGTCTTAAGTCGCATCTCGGCGGCGCTGAGCGGACTCTGGGACCTTGATGCTATCCTCGGTGTCGGCCTCGATAGTGCTCTGGACATTATGAACGGCACTATCGGTGAAATCCTGCTCATCGACGAAAAAAACCAGAGTCTCTCGCACATCGTCCACCGGGGTCTGAGCAAGGAATTCGTCGAGAACGTGCGTACCAGCCTCGGTGAAGGCATTACCGGAAGCGTCGCCCAGAGCGGTAAAGCGATTCTCCTGGAGGATATCTCCAAAGACCCGCGGGTGGCGCATCGTGAACTGATTATCGATGAAGGCCTCAAGGCATTCATCTGCGTGCCTCTCCGGGCTAAAGATAACGTTCTGGGCGTCCTGAACGTGGCCAGCCGCATGCCGCGTAAATTCACCACCAATGATGTGCACCTGCTGTATGCCATCGGCGACCAGCTGGGTATCGCTATCGAGCATGCCAGGCTCTACGAACGCTTGAGAGGGGCGCGTGAAAGACTGCGCCGGCTTGCCCGGCAGAACCTTGTGGCCGAGGAGGAGGAGCGGAGGAGAATTGCCCGCGAGCTGCACGACGAGACCAGCCAGTCGCTCTCTGGTATAGCCCTCCAGTTGCAGGCGTTAATAGAACTGTCTGCAATTTCCGGCAAGCAGGACGATGAGTTCGTGGCCGGATTGAAGAAGGTGCAGGCGTTAACCGTGCAGGTGCATAACGAGGTAAGCCGCCTGATTTCCAACCTCCACCCGGCGCTGCTGGATACGCTGGGGCTCATCCCTGCCGTCCGCCAGCATGCCGAGTCCCGGCTGCGGCCTCTGGAAATTGACGTTTCGGTGGAGACCAGGGGGACTGAGATGAGGTTCCCGCCCGATGTTGAAGCGGCGCTTTTCCGCTTTTTCCAGGGAGCCATAGGCAATATCGCCCAGCATTCTAAAGCTAAAAATGCCACAATTGTCCTGGAATACCGACCTGATGAATTTTCGATAAAGATAAGCGATGACGGGCAGGGATTCGATGTTTCCGAAATTACCGACGTGGAGGAAAGCGGGCGGGGACGCGGCCTCTTTAGCATGAGAGAAAGGATTGGTTTCCTCGGAGGCACCAGCGGGATTGAGTCCGAGATTGGTAAAGGGACTACCGTCTGGGCCAGGATACCGATAGGTCAGGAAATCGGGTATGCAAAAAATAAGGGTACTGGTAGTTGACGACCATACAATAGTCCGGGATGGCATCTGCGCTTTACTTGCCCTGGCCGGGGATATCGAGGTGGTGGGCGAAGCTACCAACGGCAACGAAGCACTGAAAATGGTCAGCAAACTGCATCCTGACGTGGTGCTCATGGATATCGCCATGCCCATCATGGGAGGCCTGGAAGCCACCCGCCGGATAAGTAAGGAGTTCCCCAAAACAAAGGTGCTGGTTATCACCCAGCACGACGATAAGGAATATGTCTTCCCGGTCCTTGAATCCGGCGCCTCCGGTCTCATCAGCAAGGCGGGCGCCTCTTCCGAGCTTGCTTCCGGCATCAGGTCGGTCTACCGCGGCGATTCCTTCCTTTCGCCCTCGGTGGCCAGGCTCCTGGTGGAAAACTTCCAGAGTACTGCCGGCGAACGAAACAAGCAAGACCCCTATAAAATGCTGACGGGACGGGAGCGGGAGATACTCAAGTTGCTGGCTGAGGGATACAGTAACCAGGAAATAGCGGAAATGCTGGTGATTACGCCCAAAACCGTAGAAGGACACAAGACAAACCTTATGTCCAAGCTCGGTATCCATAATCGCATTGATT
>DATLAD010000234.1:0-3003 GCA_035527575.1 Dehalococcoidales bacterium | reverse complement strand
AAAGTGGCGCTGCTTATCGGCGATATCAGGCAGGCCGGGAAAAAACAGATTCAGAAAGAGATTTTAGCAGGGAATATCGATATCGTTATCGGCACCCACGCCATTGTCCAGAAGGGGGTGGAGTTTAATAAGCTGGGGCTGGCGGTGGTGGACGAACAGCACCGTTTCGGGGTGGAGCAGCGCTCGGCGCTGCGGGAGAAAGGGTTCAATCCCCACATGCTGGTCATGACGGCCACGCCGATTCCCCGGACGCTGGCGCTGACGCTGTACGGCGACCTCGACCTCTCGGTGATAGATGAGCTACCGCCGGGAAGGCAGGTCGTAAAAACAAAGTGGCTCAAGCCTAACCAGAGAGACAGCGCCTACGCCTTCGTGCGGAAGCAGGTAGCCGGGGGACGCCAGACCTTCATTCTCTGTCCCCTGATTGAGGAATCGGAAGTGATTATGGCCCAGGCGGCGGTGGTGGAGTACGAGCGACTTTCCCAGGAGGTCTTTCCGGACTTAAGGCTAGGCCTCCTGCACGGCAGGCTTTCTTCCGCCGAAAAGGATACGGCCATGGAGAGTTTCCGCAGCGGCGAACTGGATATACTCGTTTCTACGCCGGTAATAGAGGTCGGCATCGATATTCCCAACGCTACCGTCATGCTGATAGAGAGTGCCGACCGATTCGGCCTTTCACAATTACACCAGTTCCGGGGTAGGGTGGGGCGCGGCCAGGAGCAGAGCTACTGCATGCTGCTGGCGGATAACCCTTCCGAGGTGGGCCGGGAACGACTTGACATAATAGAGAAAGTGCAGGACGGGTTCAAGCTGGCCGAGGAAGACCTCAAGATGAGGGGGCCGGGCGAGTTCTTCGGCACGAGGCAGAGCGGACTGCCCGACCTGCGCATGGCTAAAATCTCCGACGTGGCTATTCTGGAGCTGGCCCGGACCGAGGCGATAAAACTCTTCCAGTTCGACCCCGGCCTGGAGAGGGCGGAACACAAGCTCCTGGCGCAGGAGATGGCGCGCGTCTGGGCCGGGGCGGCCGAGTGGAGCTAGAGAATCTATATGAATTCTTTATTGTAAATTAATGTTTTCTTAATGTCATGGCGTCGGATATTGTGGTATACTCTTGGCAAATAGTTGGAAGAGGGGTTGTTTAGCATTAAAAAAATCTTCACTTCTCCGCTCACCCTGAGCTTGTCGAAGGGCAAAGCAAATGCGCTGCTATGGTTCGACAGGCTCACCATGAGCGGTTGCTAAACAACCACTGGAAGATACTGTAACTCATGAGCGCAGGGTTAGATTGAGTTCAATATACGCTAAGGTTATCGTAAATCCGGCAGCCGGCGCCGGCAAAACGGCCCGGTTATGGCCGCAGATAATGGGATTGTTCCAGAGGCAGGGGTTACGTTTCGAGCATGAATTGACCGAGGCCCCCGGACATGCTATTGAGATGGCTAGGATTGCGGCACGGAATGGCTACGATATGGTTGTATCCGTCGGCGGCGACGGCACCATCAACGAGATTGTCAACGGATTGTATGCCGCCGGAAATATCAAAGATGCCGTTTTAGGCATCGTCAGTACGGGGACCGGCAGCGATTATATCCGCACCATCGGGATCCCGCGGCGGTATGAGGATGCCTGCCGCTGTTTTCTCCGGCCTAAAAAGCTCACCGTCGACCTCGGAGTAGTGGAATATTCCAGCAACGGCAACATGGCGGAGCGCCTCTTCGTCAACTTCGCCGGTATGGGCTTCGACGCCGAAATAGTACGGCGTACCACGCAGCAATATAAAGCGCTGGGCGGC
Organism: Dehalococcoidales bacterium; assembly: GCA_035527575.1. Lineage (GTDB taxonomy): Bacteria > Chloroflexota > Dehalococcoidia > Dehalococcoidales > RBG-16-60-22 > JAFGPF01. Next base: position 1,208 of record DATLAD010000234.1, on the reverse strand, counting down.
CTGCCTTCCTACCTGATGGGAACGCTCACCACCCTTTTTACCTATAAAAACAAGGATATTTACCTGAAAGTGGATGGCGAGGAAGTAGAAAAACGAGTCTGTACGGTGGTTATGAACAACGGCAGGTATGGCGGCGGGGGTATGTTCACCGCGCCTGATGCCAGTATTAACGATGGCTATTTCGATGTTATGATAGTCGGCGATATGAGTAAACCCGACCTTCTACGGTCGTTACCGCGTATATATAAAGGCACCCACCTGACTCATCCCAAAGTGACCATGAAGAGGGCGAAGGAAATAGAGATACGGTCGGCACAGCCGATGCAGCTGCAGGCTGACGGCGAACTGCTGGGGCAGGTGCCGGCGCGTTTTCGTATCCTACCGTCGGCGCTTAACGTCATTATCTAGTGGAGATGATAAAAATCTATCCGGGGCATCTGTTATCATGAAAATATTTTCGCCAGCCGGCACAAATAAAATGAAATACCTTCTCTGCGCCCTGGTGGCGTTCGTCGTCCTGGACGGCCTGCTGACGGAGCTGCTCCTCGACGGGGGACACGCGTGGGAAAGCAACCCCTTTTTACAGCCCCTGGTGGGGGATGTCGGCTTCATGGTTCTGAAAATAGTCGGCTCTTTGTTGTGTGCCTTTATCCTGTGGGATATCTATAAGCGGTTCCCCAGAGTGGCTGTAATCGTTACCTGGATTGCGGTGGTGGGTTACGGCATAATCGTCGTCTGGAACTCTAGCCTGTTCCTTCTAACCTGATATCGTCCGCTTTCGAACTTTTGGGGCGGGTCCAGTTCGGTATTACCCCGGGTATGGTATCCACGAACTCTATTTCCCTCGGGAGCTTGTAGTCGGCCATGCGCCTCTGGCAGTATTGCCGGATTTCCGGCTCGGTGGTTGTTTTTCCCGGCTTCAAACGCACGAGGGCTTTAACCGTCTCGCCGCGCACCAGGTCCTGTACTCCTATGACCCTGACATCGGCTATCGCGGGGTGGGCGGACAGGACTTCCTCGATATCGCCGGGGAAAATGTTCTGTCCCTTTAGAATAAGCATTCTTCTCTTGCGGGCGGTGATGAAAAGGAAGCCGTCTTCGTCAATCCGGCCGATATCGCCGGTATGCAGCCAGCCGTTACTCATGATTCCGGCGGTAGCCTCGGGGTTATTATAAAAGCCGGCCATGACCGGCCCCCGGGCGACTAT
>DATLAD010000233.1:0-3505 GCA_035527575.1 Dehalococcoidales bacterium | reverse complement strand
GAAACCCCCGGCCAGGTCCTTGATGGCTCCCATGAGGAACGACCCGGCAAATGTGCCGATTTCGGCTATACAGAAAAACATGCCTCCCGCCGACCCCATGTATTTCGCTTCCACCTCCGGGAGCTCCATCAGTATGAGCACCAGAAACGGGAAAATGCAACAGGTAGCCATTCCGTAAATGATGAGGGTAATTGTCAGCGGTGCGCCAGATACCTCCCCGATTATCAGGAGAGATACGGCGCATATGAACGCCGCTATGGCTATGTAGCGTCCCCGGAAATTGGGCGGAATAATACGCGGGATAATCACCATAGTCGGTATACCCACCCAGGTCGGCAGGGAAGCGGCTATGCCCGCCATGGCCGGCGTCAGCCCGCTGCCTTCGAGGATACGCGGCAGCCAGTTGCCGAAGCCGTGGCCGGTGGCAAATGTGAGTAGTCCCATCAGGAGGATAAGCTGCACGTTCCGGACGCTGATGAGGCTTTTAAATACCTTATCGATTCTTTCGCTCCTGGAGTCTTCTGCCGCTTTTACGTCTCTGCCCAGGAACCACCACAGGCAGGCAACGATGAGGGCCACCACCCCGAAGCCGGCGTAGGCGATTCTCCAGCTGTAGCCGGTTAGCGGCATGATGATGCTGTTCATCGCCGAGACGGCTATGGCCGAGCCAATCCATGTCCCTGTCATGTAGATGCCCACCGCCGCCCCACGCTCTTTCCCCCGGAACCACAGGGAAATCGTCTTGGGGTTGCCGATGGATATCATCGGCCCGCCGATGCCGAACAGGGCGACGCAGAAAAACATGGGGACGAACCCGCTGGCGAAGTAGCGGAGTCCGGCTGACAGCCCGATGACTACCACGCCGAAAAGGACCGATTTGCGCGTGCCCAGCCTGTCCACGATAGCGCCGCCGATGGTGGCCACAATGATATAGGTCAATGGCCAGGCACCCAGAATGAACCCCATCTGGGAATAGGAGATATCCAGGTCTTTGATAATCGGCGTGACCAGGGGTGGCAAGGAATACGTAACGAGGCCGAAAGTGAGATATGAAAGCCATGTCAGCGCCAGCATAACCCAGCGGTACGGCCTCTCGTAGGGCGGCTTGCCCTGGATGTCTGCCGTAGTTTCTTTCGGGAGTATGTCGGAGTTCATCATAAGGCTTTTCTTTTAAAGTGCCCGGCACGGTGGATACGACCGGGTAAAGCAAAATACCCGAACCTGAAATCGTGAACCTTTGAGGTCGCGGCCTGTATCCGGGGGAGTTTACGGGTAGATTTTACCTTTTTACATCTATTTCTGTAAAGCTGATGTTGGGTGGGTTCTATTTCGTTGGCAGTCTAACCCCATCTCCCTTCCCCCCCGTTTATTATCTATTCCCACCCAAGCAGCCCTCGTAGCATCAAAGGCTTATCCCGTAAATAATACACCCTCTCCCTTGATGGGAGAGGGTAGGGGTGAGGGTGATAATTATTCACCCTCTCTCCGACCAATTAATCCCAAGGGGTAGCTGATTTGTCTGGTTGGAGAGGGGGACACAGGGGGTGAGGCTAAGAATGGTGAGGCTAGGAAGGGTGAGGTCAAGACGGGGTTGGGTTAAGTAAGGTAGATAATAACCATATTTTTATATGTAGCCGGAAGGTGCTAGAATATGTCTGATGAATAAAACCTTGACGGCTGTGCGCTGCGGGAACACGGAGTTCCGCTGGGGGGAGCGGACCTACGTCATGGGGGTCTGCAACCTAAGCCCCGACTCTTTCTCGGGAGACGGTCTGGGTGACGATGTCGAGGCGACGTTAGCCCAGGCGCAGCGCATGGTGGCCGAGGGTGCCGATATTATCGATGTCGGCGGGGAGTCCACTCGACCCGGCACCGAGCCTGTGTCCGTTACTGAAATGGACGATGAGCTCAGGCTGGTTATCCCGGCCATAGAACGGCTGGCGGCGGAAATACCGGTACCCATCAGCATAGATACTTACAAGGCGGGAGTGGCCAGCCGGGCCCTAAAAGCCGGCGCCGGCATGATTAACGATATCTGGGGACTGAAGAGAGACCCCGGGGTGGCGCAGGTCGCCGCCGAAGCGGGTGTGCCCATAATACTCATGGCAAATCAGCGTGACGCGCCCCCGAAGGTCGGCATCATGGCAAAGGTCATTTCTGACCTGGAAAAGGGCATTGATATCGCTCTGGAGGCCGGGGTGGCGGCGGAAAACATCATCGTCGACCCCGGTATCGGCTTCGGTAAGAGCCTGGAGCAGAACCTGGAGCTTGTCAATCGACTGGCCGAACTCAAACAGCTGGGCAAGCCCATACTGCTGGGGACATCCCGCAAGTCGATGATTGGCCTGGTGCTGGACCTGCCGCCCGATAAACGTATCGAGGGTAACCTGGCGGTTACGGCCATCGGCATCGCCAACGGCGCCGACATGGTGCGGGTCCACGATGTCCGCCAGACGGTGATTGTCTGCCGCATGAGTGACGCCATTATCAGAAGGGGGTCAGTCGGTGACTGATACGGTAACGGCATATCTCAGCCTTGGTTCGAACCTGGGTAACCGCGAAGACAACCTGGACATGGCTTTGAAGTTGCTCTCGCAGAGGATGAGGATGGGTGGGGTCTCGTCCATATACGATACCGAGCCCATAGGCAATACCGACCAGCCCCGTTTCCTGAACCTGGTCTGTGAGGTATTCACGCACCTGTCGCCGGAGGGGCTGCTGGCCTTGGCGGGGGGAATCGAGGGCAAGATGGGCCGTCGGGGTAAGTCCGGCGAACCGCGCACCATCGATATAGATATCCTCCTCTACGGCGATAAGGTGATAAAAACGCCCGACCTCGTGATACCCCACCCCCGGATGACGGAGCGGTCTTTCGTCCTGGTGCCGCTGGCCGAGATTGCCCCAGACCTCGTTCACCCGGTGAGCAAGAAATCTATTAAAGAGCTGAAGAAGGCGATTAAAGAGGTGCAGGGCGTTCTAAAGCTGGAGACGAAGTGAGGCGCTTCCGTCATTGCGAGTCCCGATATGTCGGGACGAAGCAATCCCTAACTGGAATCAAGTTATTGATTGAGATTGCCACGGGCTTCGCCCTCGCAATGACAAAACGTTAAAGAATAATCGCAGACGAAGTGAGAAGTTGTATGTACGAGATAGCTGTCGAAAAGCATTTTGACGCCGCCCACTACCTGAGGGGATATCAGGGCAAGTGCGAGGCCATGCACGGGCACCGCTACCGGGTGGTGGTGAAAATACAGGCTGACAAGCTGAACGATATCGGCCTGGCTTACGACTTTACCGATTTAAAGCGGCACCTGAACGATATCCTAGCGCGGTTCGACCATGCCTGTCTTAACGACGTGCCGCCGTTCGATAAAATCAATCCCTCCGCCGAGAATATCGCCGCGACTATATTTAACGAGCTTAAGAAAAAGCTCGCGTCCGACCCCATTACCCTCAGCGGCGTGGAAGCCTGGGAGACCCCCCACCAGGGCGTCGCCTACCGCCC
>DATLAD010000232.1:0-5942 GCA_035527575.1 Dehalococcoidales bacterium | reverse complement strand
GACCATTACACCGTCAATAAAAAGGACACTAAAATCCTGGAAAAGGAAATCAAGAAACAGGAATGGAAGCTCGTTAAGAAGGCCGGCGCCCACGGCAAGGCCGACAACATCAAGATTGACCTGACGCCGGATGAGCAGGCGAAACAGAAAATAACCGACGATGTTATCATACAACTGGCCAGGATAGGTAAAATCCTGGAAGAACACTATGATTTTCCCCAGGACGTTGAGTGGGCCACCCAGAAGGGCGAGCTTTTAATCGTACAGACCCGCCCCATAACCACCACCAATAAAGTCAGATTCACCACTCATGATATCGATGCTCCGGTTCTGGTATCCGGAGCCGCCGCCAGCCCGGGTGTGGCCTCCGGCCCGGTGAAAATAGTCCCCGACCCATCCCAGATAGACAAAGTCCTGGAAGGCGATATTCTCGTAGCGGAAATGACCACACCGGACTTCGTCCCGGCGATGAAACGGGCGGCGGCAATTGTTACCGACCGCGGCGGCCGTACCGCCCACGCCGCCATCGTCAGTCGCGAGCTCGGCATACCGTGCATCGTTGGTTGCGAAAATGCCACAACCACTCTGAAAGACGGTCAGGTAATCACCGTCGACGGCTCTAACGGCAAGGTCTATCCGGGCAGGATAGAAATTAAGACCGATGTCAAGATACGCGCCCGTGGGCAAGTAAAGACCAGGACCAAGCTCCTGGCCAACCTGGCCCAGCCGGACATTGTCGACCGCGTGGCCAAACGTGATGTCGACGGTATCGGTCTGCTCCGCGCCGAGTTTATGGTCGCCGAAATAGGCGAGCACCCCAGCGCCATGATTGAGCAGGGCCGCGGCAGCGAGTTCACCTCTAAGCTGGCTAAAGAGCTGACCGTATTCGCTGCGGCTTTCTACCCGCGCCAGGTGGTCTACCGCACCAACGATTTCAAGTCCAACGAATATAAAGCCCTCAAGGGCGGCGAGAAATTCGAAGAAGATGAAGAGAATCCCATGATTGGCTATCGGGGCGCATCGCGGTACATCACGGACATCGAGACTTTCAAGCTGGAACTGGATGCTATCAAGAAGGTCAGGGAGAAATATGATAACCTGTGGGTCATGATTCCCTTCGTCCGCACGGTAGCGGAGCTGGCCGGCACCGTTAAAATTATGGAAGGCGAGGGACTGAAGCGCTCCGATAAGTTCAAGCTCTGGATGATGTGCGAGGTGCCCTCCAACGTCATCCTGCTGGAGAAATTTATTGCCGTCGGCATCGATGGTATCTCGATAGGCTCCAACGACCTCACGCAGCTGACCCTGGGCATCGACCGTGACAGCGCCAAGCTGGCCTCTACTTTCGACGAGCGCAATGAAGCCGTCATGATGTCCATTGAGAAGGTCGTCAGGACCTGCAAGTCCCTGGGCGTTACCTGCTCCATCTGCGGGCAGGCCCCCTCCGTTTACCCCGAGATTACCGAAAAACTGGTGGAGTGGGGCATTACCTCTGTCTCCGTCAGCCCCGATATGATTGACATTACCCGCGATATTATCGCGGCGGCAGAAGCCAAACTGGGCGTCAGGTGATTGAAAAATTAAATATAAGGCAAATGAGTGAGGAGAGAGAAGAAAACCTCTCTCCTCACGCCGTTAAAAGCAGGCTATCGCGCGGCCGCCTCCGCCCGGAAGCGGCGTGCCCGGTACGCACCGCTTTTCAGCGCGACCGCGACCGCATTATTCACAGCAAGTCCTTTCGCCGCCTCAAGCACAAAACCCAGGTCTTTATAGCTCCCCTCGGCGACCACTATGTTACACGCCTCACCCACACGCTGGAGGTCTCCCAGATAGCCCGCACCATCGCCCGCGCCCTCAACCTCAACGAAGACCTCACGGAGGCGATATCCCTGGGCCACGACCTGGGACATACGCCCTTCGGCCACGTGGGCGAGGACGTGCTCGACGAGCTCTACCGCGATGGGTTCCGCCACAATGAGCAGAGCCTGCGCGTCGTCGACCTTCTGGAGAAAGACGGACATGGACTGAACCTCACCTGGGAAGTCAGGGACGGCATCGTCAACCACTCCAAGTCTGGCGTGGCCGTCCTGGGCAAGGAATGGGGCGAGGTGAACACCCTGGAAGGGGAAGTCGTTAAGATTTCGGACATGGTCGCTTATATCAACCATGATATCGGCGATGCCATCCGGGCGGGAATAATTACCGAGGGCGATTTGCCCCTCGAAGCCATCGAAGTGCTGGGGCTTTCCCACTCGCAGCGTATCAATACCCTGGTCTCGGATATTATCGAAAGCTCGTGGGATGTCCGTATTTGTGATATAATTAAATACAGACCCTCCATAAAAATGAGTCCCCCGGTACTGGCGGCGGCCAATATACTACGCGATTTTCTCTTCGAGCGAGTTTATAATCCCCGTTCCGCCGGGGAGGAATCGCTAAAAGCGGAGGAGGCGGTCCGCTTTTTATACCGGTATTTCAATGAACATGCAGATAAAATGCCCGCGGAATACCGCCTCTACAGCGATGCCACCGACCGCCGGGTCGTCGACTACATTGCCGGCATGACCGACCACTACGCCCTGAGACTGGCGGAAGAGCTGGAAAAAGAAACTAAATAAGGGGCGTCTAAGAGGGGCGGGGCTAATAATTTTAAATGGGCGTCTCAGAGTGGTGGGGTAATTATTAACAGGGGCGTCTAGGAGGGGCGAAGCCCCTCTTTTAAAATTCCTCCCCCTCCCTTTCCAAGGGAGGGGGACACAAGGGGCGGGTTGTAAAATAGCAGGGGGTGAGGTAGATAAAATCATTAAACGGATTGCTTCGCTCAGTTTATCCTGAGCGTAGCGTGAGGGCTCGCAATGACAGGAAGTCTAACGAATGATTACCATCATAGACTATAACGCCGGAAACATCCGCAGCGTCCAGCGCGCCTGTGCAGAGGTCGGCGTTCAGGCTAACGTCACCAGCGAACCGGCAGACGTTATTAAAGCGGAAAGAATAATCTTTCCGGGGGTCGGCGCCGCCCCCAGCGCCATGGCATACCTTAATAAAACGGGACTGGACATTGCCCTGACCGACGTTTTTAAAGCGGGCATCCCCATACTGGGTATCTGCCTGGGCGCCCAGATTATCCTGGAAAGCTCAGAGGAAGGCCCTCAGAGATGCCTCGGGCTGGTGCCGGGGAAAACCGTCCGCTTCAGGCTCGAAGATAAGCTGCTCAAGATACCGCACATGGGCTGGAACGAAGTCACCGTAGCGCAGCCCCACCCCCTGCTCGATGGTATCGGGCCGGGAGACGAGTTCTATTTCGTCCACTCGTTTTACCCGCAGCCTGCCGATAAGAAAAACGTCTATGCCGTCTCCAGTCACGGCGTCGACTTCTGTTGCGCTCTCGGCAGCCGTAACCTCTTTGCCATGCAGTTCCACCCCGAGAAAAGCGGCCGGCTTGGACTGCAGTTGCTGGAACGGTTCGCCCGGTGGGACGGCACCTTGACAGGTTAATCAAGAGAGGGTGTAAAATATCAGCCATGCTCAGTAAAAGGTTAGTCGTATGTCTCGATGTCCGCGGCGGCAAGCTCGCCAAGAGCATTAAATTCGTCGATACTAAGGATATCGGCGACCCTATTGCCAGGGCCCGCCAGTACTATGAGGATGGCGTTGACGAGCTTGTTTTCTATGACATTACCGCCTCGCGGGAAAACCGCGATATCATGATTAATTTCGTCGAGGAAGTGGCCCGGCAGATTTTTATTCCCTTCTCGGTGGGCGGCGGCATCCGTTCCGTGGAAGACGCCACGAAGCTGCGGAATGCCGGCGCCGAAAAGGTAAACGTCAATACCGCCGCCGTAAAGCGCAAGGAGCTTATCTCGGAAATAGCCCGCGCCATCGGCTCCCAGAGCGCCATCCTCTCGATGGATATCAGGCGTGTAAACCCGACGAAAGAGATTCCATCCGGCTACGAGATTGTCATCAACGGCGGCGTCACCCCCACGGGAATCGACGGCCTCTGGTGGGCGAAAACCGGCGAGAAGCTTGGCGCCGGCGAGCTGGTCATCAACTCCATCGACGCCGACGGCACTAAAGACGGCTACGAGATTAATCTTACGCGGATGATTGCCGACTCCGTCTCCATTCCCGTCATCGCTTCGGGCGGGGCGGGAAAGCCGGAGCACCTTTACGACGTTCTCACCGGGGGCCACGCCGATGCCGCCCTGGTGGCTTCCATCGTCCACTACGGCGAATACACCTGCCGGGCATTGAAAGAGTACCTAGACAATCGCGGCGTCAAAATCCGCCTGAACTACTGAGTCTCTGTCCCTCACCGGGGAGTGCGTAGAGAGAGGGGACGCGAGCCCATTGATGAAGATAAGGGGCGTCTAAGAGGTGCGAAGCCCCTCTTACTTTCCCTCCCCCTCTCCAACCAGTGAGAACTAACTATAGAGCGGATAAACGGGTTGGAGAGGGGGACTCAGGGGGTGAGGTAAAAATAGAGTCAGGAAAAAACTCAGGAAACTTTATTGCACGGATGCCGTTAAAAAAGTTGTATAATATATAATTGTCCATTAAATCACCATGAGCGCTATCGACGAAGTAAAACAGAAAACGGATATTGTCGAGGTTATCGGCCAGTACGCCACGCTGAAGAAGTCAGGACGTAACCTCACCGCGCTATGCCCGTTTCACAGTGAAAAGCACCCGTCATTCTTTGTCTACCCGGAACAGCAGAGCTGGCACTGTTTCGGCGCCTGCAACACCGGCGGCGATGTCTTTGCCTTCGTCATGAAAAAAGAAGGTCTCGACTTCGGGGAGACGTTGCGTATGCTCGCGCAGAGGGCCGGCGTCACCCTGCCTTCGAAAATGGAGCCTGGCATCCGGAAAGAAGAAAAAGAAGAATACTACCAGGTTAACGATGCGGCCGCACTCTATTTCAATAACCTCCTGCTTAACCACCCCGCCGCCGAGAAGGCAAGGAATTACGTGGAAAAACGGGGGTTTTCTCCAAAGACCGTCGCCGATTTTCAGCTTGGCTTCGGCCTGGATAGCTGGGAAGCATTGAAGCAATACCTGAAGGAGAAAGGTCACAGCGAGGAGACCATGCTGACCGCCGGCCTGTTGATAAAGTCGGAGGACGGCCGTACCTACGACCGCTTTCGCGGCAAGCTGATGTTCCCCATCCGCGATATCCGGGGACGTGTGACCGGCTTCGGGGCCCGCGTGCTGGACGACTCGCTGCCCAAATATGTAAACTCGCCCCAGACCCCCACCTTCGATAAGAGCGGCACCCTCTACGCCATCGACCGCGCCGCCCCGGAAATAAGGAAACAGGACGCCGCCATCATCATGGAAGGCTACATGGATGTCGTCACCGCCCACCAGAATGGCATCACCAACGCCATCGCCTCCATGGGCACGGCGGTCACGGAAACGCAGGCGAATATTTTAAAAAAAATCACTAAAAACCTATTTTTATCATTCGATGCAGATATCGCAGGAATTGAAGCAAGTCAACGTGGAGGAGAAATAGCTGATAAGCCATCAAGCGACAAAACCGCATATATTTACTCTACTAAATCTAGAAATTCATCATTATACCTGAACGAGGCTGAGCTAAGAAACGCAGAGATAGTTGGCATCCGTGTAATAAACGAAGAAGCTCTCAATGTTGATACGCGAGTTATTAGATTACCAGAAGGCAAAGACCCAGATGACATTATAAGAGAAGATGTTAATGTCTGGAAGAGCCTGGCAAATAGAGCCGTACCAATATTAGATTATATATTCGAAAAATCCTCTGCGTCGTTGGACTTGACCACCGCCCGAGACAAGTCTCTCGCTGTGGACAGGCTCCTGCCCATCGTGGCAGAAATAAACGACCCCATCCGCCAGGCGCATTACCTCCAAAAGCTGGCCGGACTGGTAAAGGTGGATATAAATACCATCAAAGC
>DATLAD010000231.1:0-6050 GCA_035527575.1 Dehalococcoidales bacterium | reverse complement strand
TTGAGAGAGCGAAACCCAAAGAAATATACATATGGGGCGTCTAAGAGGGGCGAAGCCCCTCTTCCATATACCTCCCCCTCTCCTGTGAAACCTCGTCAGGAGAGGGGGACACAGGGGGTGAGGTAGATAGAGATTGCTACGCTGAGTTCGCAATGACAGGGGAATTATGATGTTGTCATTCCCGCGAAGGCGGGAATCCAGAAGGGGATAAGGGGAGTGGATTCTGGCCTGCGCCAAAATGACAGAAAGATAATGGTTCACGGATTGCTTCGCCTCCGCCTGAGGCGGATGGTCTCGCAATGACACCGACCTAAAGGGGGTGAGGTAGATAAAAATACTGAACTCTGCCGGTAAGTTAAGCATAATTCTCCTGATAACCCTCCTTACCCTCGCCGCCTGCAAACCGGCAGGGTTTATCTACACGCAAGACGGTAAAATCGAGTGCGGCGGCGACGGCGAAGCGATTATCCTCACCAATAACCCCGACGCCGCCGACCCCACCCTCGATGAGCTAATCGCCTTTATCAAAGCAGACCCCACGGATACCAGAGCTTATATTAAAAGCGGCCCCAATGCCTATGTATGCGCCGATTTCGCTGAAGAAGTCCACAATAACGCCGAAGCTGCGGGCATCCGGGCCGGCTGGGCAGGTATAAGATTTAACGGCGCCGAAGAAGGACACGCCATCAACGCCTTTGAAACGATAGATAAAGGGTTGATTTTTATCGACTGCACCAACGGCCGTGACTTCGCGGATGAGGACAACGAAACACAAAGCTGGGATACCGTAGCCTACATCGAAACAGGCAGGAAATATGGTATACTGCATATCGACCGGGTGGCGTCGTCTCCGTATGATTTCTATACGCTGCAATACGACTTCTATGCCGACTCCGAGAAAGCGCGGCAGGATTACAAAAATATGCTGGAGTCTTATAATAACGAGGTCGATAGATACAATAAAGAAATAAGCGGCAAGGTGTACACTATCGGTTCCAGTGAAGAGAAAAGGGTATCGGCCTGGAAAGAAGACCTGATTCAACAGGAACAAACACTCGACAGGCTGGGAAAAGAGCTGGGCAAACACTGGTACGAATCGGAGTTTTCATCGTATACTGTTGAGGACGTGCGTATTCACTGGTAGCGGTGCGTTAATAATGTTAAGCGTATAATTAGCTATAATGCGGAGGCGCGACACTGAAAATATTAGTAGTTGGTAGCGGAGCCAGGGAACACACCCTGGTCTGGAAGCTGGCCCAGAGCCCGAAAGTCGATGAAATATACGCCGCTCCCGGCAACGCCGGCACAGCCCGGATAGCCCGTAACCTGGATATCAAAGACAGTGATATCGACGCGCTGCAGAAAGCCGCCAAAGACCTCAAGGTCGACCTGACAGTCGTCGGCCCGGAAGCGCCCCTGTCGGCCGGCATCGCCGACCGGTTTATCTCCGGCGGTATGGCTATCTTCGGCGCCGGTCAGAAAGCCGCCGAGATTGAATCGAGCAAGGTCTTCGCCAAGGAACTGATGCAAAAACACGGCATTCCCTGCGCTAAAAGTGCCAGCTTCTCCGAATACGAAAAAGCCAGGGCATACGTCCAGGACCAGAAACCTCCCATCGTTATCAAGGCCGACGGCCTTGCCGCCGGCAAAGGAGTCATCATCGCCGAATCCGTCCCCGAAGCCCAGGAAGCTCTTACCGGCATGATGCAGGCCAAATCCTTCGGAGCGGCGGGCAGCCGGGTAGTCATCGAAGAACACCTCTTCGGCCGGGAGATGAGCTTCTTCGTCTTTACCGACGGTCGCACGGTCGTCCCCACGATACCCGCCTGTGACTACAAGCGGATATATGACGACAACCAGGGGCCGAATACCGGCGGGATGGGCAGCTACAGTCCTCCCCCGTTTTTCAACGATGCACTGGGCCACATCATCATCAAGACCATCATGGAGCCGGCCGTCCTGGCCCTGGCTGATGAAGGCCGAACGTACAAAGGGGTCCTCTACGGCGGCCTGATGATTACCAATAATGTGCCGAAAGTGATAGAATTTAATGCCCGCTTCGGCGACCCGGAAGCGCAGGTTGTCCTGCCCCGGCTAAAGACCGACCTGGTGGATATCATGATGGCAGTGGTCAACAACGAACTCGGGAAAATTAATATCGAATGGAGCGATAATGCCTGTGTCGGCGTCGTTATGGCATCAGGCGGCTACCCGGGTAAATATCAGACCGGCTTCCCCATCAGCGGCCTGGATGATGTCGATAAAGACATCATCGTATTTCACGCCGGAACGAGGGCCAGTCCGGAGGGACAGGTGATGACGAGGGGCGGGCGCGTGCTTACTGTTGTCGCTACCGGCAGGGACCTGGCGGAGGCCAGGGAAAAAGTCTATGAGAATATCACCCGGATTAAATTCGAGGGATGCTATTACCGCAAGGATATTGCCGATATAAAATAAATAAGGGATGGTTGAGTGATCGCAACTTCCCGGCGTTACAGTGAGTTTTAGAGGGACGAAGCCCCTCTTAACTAAAGTCATTGCGAGGAGCGCAGAGACGAAGCAATCCCGAAGTAACAATTCAGCGATATGCATAATAAAGAAGGAATTACCGGAAGGTACAGATGGGGATTGCCACGCCTGCGTGCCGTAACACACTTCGACGTGCAGGCACGCTTCGCTCGCAATGACAGAGACCAGAGAGTGAGGTAAAGAATATGCCGTTAGTCGGCGTGGTCATGGGCTCTAAGTCGGACGCTGAAGTAATAAACTCAGCACTGGAAATTTTAAAGCAACTGGGCATCGACCACGAGGTCAATGTCATATCGGCCCACCGCACCCCGGAAAAGGCGAAGCAGTACGCCCAGTCCGCCAGGGAGCGGGGCATCGAGGTTATTATCGCCGCGGCGGGGATGGCGGCGCATCTACCCGGCGTTCTGGCCAGCTGGACTACCCTGCCGGTCATCGGCGTGCCCATGTCCAGCGGCGAGCTAAACGGCATCGATGCCCTGTACTCCATAGTCCAGATGCCCGCCGGCATACCGGTCGCCTGCATGGCTATCGGCAGCGCCGGGGCCAAGAACGCCGCTTACCTGGCGGCGGAGATTTTAGGGCTGAAACATGATAAAATCAGACAGGCCTATGATAAATACCGGAGCGAACTACAAGGAGAAAAACCATGATTGAACGGTATTCCCGACCCGAAATGAAAAAGGTATGGTCGGACGAGAACAAATATAACAAGTGGCTCGAAGTCGAGATAGCCGTCTGCGATGCCTGGGCCGAGCTCGGTGTTATCCCCCGGAATGCCATTCCCAAGATAAAACTGGCCAAGTGCAACCTGAAACGCATGGCGGAAATCCTCCAGGAGACCCGCCATGATGTGACCGCTTTTCTCGGCTCCGTGTCCGAGAGCCTCGGCGAAGAGTCGCGCTTCATTCATCTCGGGCTGACCTCCTCCGATGTCATCGATACGGCCACCAGCCTGCAACTGGTAGAAGCCGCCAATATCCTGCTCCAGGATGTCAAGGAACTCACGGCCGTCCTGGCGCAGCGGGCGATAGAGCATAAATACACGGTGATGATAGGCCGCACCCATGGCATACACGCCGAGCCGACTTCCTTCGGGTTGAAGCTGGCACTGTGGGTAGAGGAAATGCGACGTAACACGCACCGGCTTATGGAAGCAAAGAAAATTATCTCTGTAGGTAAAATTTCCGGGGCTGTCGGCACCTACGCCACGGTGACCCCGGAGGTCGAACAGAAAGCCTGCCGCAAGCTGGGACTCGACCCCGCCCCGATATCGAACCAGGTGCTCCAGCGCGACCGCCACGCCCAGTTCGTCACCACCCTGGCCATCACAGCCGGCTCCCTTGAAAAGTTCGCCACGGAAATACGCTCTCTGCAAACTACCGAGGTCCGGGAGGTCGAGGAGCCCTTCGGCACCGGCCAGACCGGCTCGTCGGCCATGCCGCACAAGCGCAATCCGGAACTCTCGGAGCGGGTCTGCGGCCTGGCGCGACTGGCAAGGGGCTGCGCCCTGACGTCGCTGGAAAACATCGCCCTCTGGCACGAACGCGATATCAGCCACTCCTCCAACGAGCGTATCATCCTCCCTGATGCCTGCCTGGCACTGGACTATATCCTGGCCCTGTTCACCTCGGTAATGAAAAGGCTGCAGGTATACCCGCACCGCATGAAAAAGAACCTCGAACTTACGCGCGGCCTGGTCTTCTCCCAGAGGGTCATGCTGGCCCTCATCAATAAAGGGCTGAGTCGGCAAAAGGCCTACGAGATGGTACAGAGAAACGCGATGAAGGCGTGGAAGGGAAACAGGAACTTCCTGACCTTGCTCAAGGCCGACGCCGAGGTTATCGCCACCATGCCGGTGGGAGAGCTCGAGGCGCTGTTCGATTACCAGCACTACCTGCAGCACGTTGACGATATTTTCCAGAGGCTGGGCCTGACCAAGTCCCAGTGGCAGAGAATGATACCCGACACCATTGAACTGGGGCCGAGGTCTATATAGTCCGCCGGCCGGGAGTATGCCTGCCGGAGGTAGCTAGAGAGGTATAATACTATGGACAATACCGAATCATCCGTATTAATGAAAACCGACCTGCCGCTGCCGATGTTTATCCGCGGCAAGGTACGCGATACTTACGACCTCGGCAGCCACGTGCTTCTCGTAGCCACCGACCGCATCTCTGCTTTCGACGTGGTCCTTCCCAACGGCATCCCGCTCAAGGGACACGTGCTGAACCGCCTCTCTTCTTTCTGGTTCCGGCGCACCGCGGACATAATACCCAACCACATGACCGAGACTATCGACGATGTGCACAGCCTCGATTCCTACGTTCCCGCCGAGAGCCGCTTCGCTTACCCGTCGTATCTCCGGGGACGCTCCATGGTCGCCAAGAAAGTCAAACGCATACCGGTGGAGTGCGTGGTCCGCGGCTACATTTCGGGGTCGGCCTGGTCGGAATACAAGGAGCGCGGCACTGTCTCGGGAAACCCCATGCCCAAGGGCCTGCAGGAAAGCCAGGAATTAAAAGAGCCGATATTCACCCCCACCACCAAGGCGGAGACCGGCCACGACGAGCCCATCACCAACAAAGAAATCATCAAGCTGATCGGCCTGCGTACCGCCCAGGAGATGGAAGAAAAGAGCCTGGCGGTCTATAAATTCGCCCGCGAATACGCGCAGGGCAAAGGCATCATCATCGCCGATACCAAGTTCGAGTTCGGCATCGATAACGGCCGCCTGACACTTATCGACGAAATACTCACCCCGGACTCATCGCGCTTCTGGGACATCGAGCGATACAAGGCAGGACAACCTCAAGAAAGCTTCGATAAACAGCCTGTCCGCGACTGGCTTACAGCGTCGGGCTGGGACAAGGAACCACCCGCCCCCGAGCTCCCTGATGATGTAATCGAAGCGACATCGAAGAGATACGTACAGGCCTACGAAAAGCTGACCGGCCGCCAGATGGCCATTTTAGATTAAGCCTTACCGCTCCAGGAACTCCTTGGTGCTGGGCAGTTCTCCGCCGAGACGCGGGTCAATCATGGTAGCTTTATCCAATGCCCGCCCCAGTGCTTTAAAAAGCGCTTCCGCCTTGTGATGGTCGTTACTGCCCCGGACAATCGAAGCATGCAGGTTCATCCTGGCCTCGATGGCGAAGGACTCCAGGAAGTGCCTAATGAGGTCGGCAGGAAATCCGGGCATATCGTTATCAGTGAAAGGCAGGTCCAGCACCGGATAGCCCCTCCCGCCGATATCCACCGCTACCGTCACCATGGCTTCATCCATCGGCACCGTAACATCAGCCATGCGTATAATGCCCCGTTTTTCTCCCAGGGCTTCCCCGAAGGCTTTACCCAGGCATATGGCAACGTCTTCCACGGTGTGATGCGGGTCATCACCGATGGCATTCAGCTTTATGTCAAATAGTCCGTGCTTCGCCATCGCCGATAACAGGTGGTCGAAGATACGTATTCCGGTATTGATATCCCATTTACCGCTGCCGTCGATATTTAATTCCAGACTG
>DATLAD010000230.1:0-4450 GCA_035527575.1 Dehalococcoidales bacterium | reverse complement strand
TCCGTTAAAGCTCTCGGCGAAGGCATTCTCAATCGGTTTACCCGGCCGGATGAAATTCAGCTTCACGCCTTTACGATACGCCCACTCATCGAGGGCACGTCCTACGAATTCCGGTCCGTTGTCCATGGTGATTACATCAGGGTGGGCAGGGAGACGCCGGTCGCTATTTTGGGAGCTCATTCGAGCAAACCCGTGTGCACAACATGGTGCCCCTGCCCTCCTGGCCAAACCCGTATGAGGTATGATGGGACCTTCCACAGGGAAGTGAACCCGTATCTAACCGCTAAGTTGGGAGCCAGGTAAAAAGAGGCTGGGGTCTGCCCACCGATGTGAAAATATGCAATACGGTGTCGGAGTCATTGAAGTTTATCGATATAGTATGTTATTTAGCCTTTTACCCCTTTGTAAAACAATCGCTTGTAATCTTCTGCATGGGAATGTATATTATACTGAAGCGTAGCCGTCAGGTTCGCTATCAAGGGGCGACTTACCTCTCGGGAATCAGGGAGAAGAAGAAAATTTCATCCTTCGAATTAAATCAGGTTGCAAGAGCCGAGATTAAATCGAGTCGGAAATGGCTTTACAGAGTCGGCGGCGTAGCTGCCTTGGTTATACCCCTGATGTATATTATAACGGGGGTTATCGTGGTACGCGGTTACAGCGCCGGCCCTTTCCCTACCAGTGTCGCTGAATGGTTCGCGGTCTTCCAGGATGATTGGCTCACTGGACTTTTTTATCTTGGTTTCGCCGATATTATTATCACGGTGGCTTCAGGCCTGATGTCTCTGGCTTTGTACTTCGCTCTCCGACGGGTCAATTGGACCTGTATGATAATTGCCATTCCCTTCGTCTTCGTAGGGATAGCGGTCTACCTTACTTCCAATACGGCGTTTACTATGCTATCACTCAGCTCCCAATATGCGGCGTCAAGCGTAGCGCAAAGAGCTATGTTTCTAGCGGCAGGGCAAGCGACCATTGCTATCACCGAGGGCACGGGTGGATTATTGGGGATGGCCCTTGTTTGGGTTGCCAGCCTGATGATGTCAGCCGTCATGCTTCGTAGTAAAATTTTCAGTAAAGTTACTGCCTGGGTGGGAATTCCGGCATTTTTGCTTTTATTGGCCAGTATTCCATTTGGTGGGTATACTAACATGACACCAAGAGGCCCTGTATTGACAGCGATAATATACGTGTTAAATTACGGTGGTGGTCTGCTTTCGATGGTCTGGTACATTCTGGTTGGCCTAAGGCTCTTAAAGCTTGGGCGTTTAGAAGGAAATATCAGGTTGGAATCGACAGTATAAAAATGTACGCAGGATGCTGCCGCAGGAGATTTCTATACATTAATTCTTCACAACAAACACTTTGAGTAATCGTGACTAATAAGTAACTTGATATAACGATACCTGAAACCGATTCACTTCCACAGAATCAACTTTTCACTGCATGAAGTCTTTTCTAACCTTCCGCTAGTTTTCTCATACCCTAATATATGCCTCTAATTTTGCCAACTCAACGGCGTCATCTTATAGGTAAATGTAATCGTTTCTTGATATGCTGACTTAGCCAGAATAGAATATGCAATATAAGGAACTGATTTCACCAGCAAACTATTATGAGGGTAGTAGATTGTTAACTCTTACCAAAGGAAGACTAATTGACGGCACCGGACGCGACCCTACTGATAAAATGGCCATTATCATTGAAGACAATCGTATCAAAAGCGTCGAATCGGTAAGTAGTTATCCTGATAAAACGAATCTAGTTGATCTGCGAGGTCTTACCGTTATGCCCGGACTCATCGACTGTCATCTTCATCTCGGAGGGCTTACCGTAGACCAACCAGGAAAAGCAATTGGTAAAGTTTCGTTTACGGACATGGCCTCATTCTTCTTCGATTATTTACGTAACTATGCTCACCGAAGACGGTTGGCAATTGACAATGGAGTAACAACTATAAGAAGTGCCGGCGACCATTATCCCCACATTATCAGGCTCCGTGATAAAATTGCCGCTGACAAACTAACGGGACCACGAATATTTGCCCCGGGACCGACCATTACAGCACCAGGAGGACATCCTGCCGGGACCATTTATAAGGGTAATCGTTATATTATTGAGAACGCTGTTAGGCAAATTGCAGACGTAAATATTGCCAGAGAAGAAGTAAGGAGACTTATTGAAGGTGGAGTTGATTGTATTAAGGCTATTTACTCAGACATCAACCCTATGGATATTACTCAAAAAGTCCCCAGGCTATCCCTTGATGTGCTGGGAGTGCTGGCAGACGAAGCACATCAACATAAGCTTAGATTAATGGTACATACGGGAAGCCCGAAGGAAACTATGGATGCTATAAAGGCAGGGGCTGATAGTATAGAACATGGGATATTGCCAGGGGGAGACTCCACTGAGTTTGAAGATAATTTAGTTAAAATGATGCTGGATAAGGGAACCTTCTTTGTCCCGACTCTAGCTATAGCCTGGGCTTACAGGGAAGCATATCCTGCCGTGTTTTCCGGCTTAAAGAAAACTTTTAAGAAATTACGTAGTGCAGGGGTGTATATAGCTGCCGGTACTGATTCCGGGACTCCGGGAGTGGTCATCGGAAAAGGTCTTCACAAGGAGCTGGAACTCATGGTAGAGGCAGGTATTAGTCCTATGGAAGCGATAATGGCTGGGACAAGAAATGCCGCTGATAACTTGGGAAAGGTAAGTGAGCTGGGGACTATTGAGCCTGGGAAGTTGGCGGATATCATTGCCGTTTCCGGCGATCCCCTGAAGGATATTAGAAATACGAGAGAAATCAAGCTGGTCATCAAAGATGGAAAGATCCTAGTCAATAGAATAGATACCTGATGCCCTATTATTTGTTAACTTAAGGAGACGATTTAGGGACACGATAGCCCCAATATCTTGGGGGAGACTATTTGAGATGTTAGAAGTGTTTTTCTTTGTCCTTGGGCTCGTAAGTAGCATCTTCTTGATTTTCATCTTCCTGATTCGGAAGAATAGACTAGCCCTTCTGCGACGCATCGGGTGGATACTTTCAGAAAATATATAGTTACCAGGATTATAATACTTCCCAGAGTCGGAACTCTTGTGCCGTATTATGGAGGCCCAGATTTGGGCATTGCTTCCGGCGGCCAGAGTTCTTCCGCTTCGTCCTTCAGTCCTAGCTCCAGCAACTTTTGCTTGGAAGGCTTCGTAGTTTCAAGGTCCCAATCCAAAGCACCGAGGTTCCAGTAATTTTGAGCGTTAGTGTCGATGGTCACGCCGGCAAGCGGGCCGGTTTTTTGGGGCGGATCGCCGTACAGCCTTGGGTGAGTCACGAAATTAAGTTCGTTTATACCCTCGCGCAGGTTGAAGAGATGCCTCAAGTTAGCAATTCTCTCACCTGCCTTAAGCACTTCGGCGAGAGTATAGTTCAGGCCGGTCACCGCGTTTAAAAAATCCACCAGTTTTTCCGGGCCTGCCCCGAAACCAAATCCTATGAGGCATAGTCCGCTAGCGTTGACGATATGTCCGCGGAAACTGCTTGGCCCGAAGCCCTGGGTGTGGCGGCCTGGCGTTGCATCCATCTGGTAGCGGGCCCAGGGAGTGCCACCAAATCCAGAGAGTTTGGGGTCATGCATGCCCACTTCCTGTCCCCCGATGTGCACGGCGAACTTTTCTGCCCCCTTACGGATTTTCTCCGCTGCTACCTTCACGCCTTCGGCTAGCAAATCGCCGATGCCTTCTCTTTTCGCCATTTTCTCGGTCATAGCCACTAGGGCGCGGTGGTTGCCCCAAGTCAGCTCGATGCCGCCGGTGTCTTTCGTGGTGATGATGCCATTTTCATAAAGCTCGATAGCGAAGGCTATCACACTGCCGGCGGAAATCGTGTCCAAGCCGTAGCGGTTGCAGATATCGTTAGCCATGTTTATCGATTCGGTATTGCCGTTACCGCAATTAGCCCCGAAGCTGCCCTGGGTCTCGTATTCCGGTCGCCTGATACCGGCCACATATTTATACTTCCCGGAGCCCTCTGTAGACCGTCAGCGATAATGGGACACAAAAGGGGTTACGAAAACCGTACAATTGTGGGTGGGGGGGTATAAGCTCCGTGTGAGGTAGTAGACTAACCTCAATATAGAAAGGAGCTAATGTGTCCCAGAAAATCGAAGATAAAGCTGATGCTGCTGAGGCCAGAACCCATGAAACCAGGGGCTTCATGCAGCAGGTTAGAGTGGCAGCCAGGCGTAAATACACCCCAGAGGAGAAGGTTCGTATTGTGTTGGAGGGATTCCGGCGGGAGGTGGCAGTAAGAGATCTCTGCCGCAGGGAAGGAATCAAGCCGGGAGCTTTTTACGCCTGGACCAAGGACTTCATGGAAGCAGGGAAGGAGCGGCTTACCCGGGACGCCGTAAGAGACGCCACGCGTCAAGAGATCGAGCAGATAAAGCGGGAG
>DATLAD010000229.1:0-13833 GCA_035527575.1 Dehalococcoidales bacterium | reverse complement strand
GCATAGCTCAACTTATCGTACTTAATGTGGCTACAGCGGACGTTGCTCTTACAGAGAAGCTGGACGATAGTGAACGGGGATCGCGTGGATTCGGTTCGAGCGGTAAGTGAGGACCCCCCCTTGACCTCATCCTGGATTTAGTAGCACCACTGCCTAGAGTCCAACCGCTGTTTCAGAATACTTCTTCGCGGGTGAAGCAAGTTCTTCGCAGGTAACTATCGCTTGTTATGTGCAATCTCGGAGCTATCGCTCATCGTAGAATGAGCTCCGGTAGCCGTGGTAAAATCTAAATCCACAACCATAGACAGTGGCGTTGAATCTGCGGATGGTAAAATTATTCCGTCCGGTTTTACTTTGGCTCATGAGCAAAGCGCGACCTGAAGCTGTCTATAAAAACAAGTTGACATAATAGCTTAATGGTTTAACTAAGCGAAAAATAGGTAACAAACGGTGTGGGGAAACACCTACTCTGTGCTCCTACATCTTATCGAAGACAGCTAATCCTAAGTTACTCCGGCACAGGCTCCAACTATTCTTGGCTAGCTAGCCATTCTATTTGCAAGGAAGAGTCCGGCTTAACCTTTTGGAACTCAGGGTCACCTGTAACTAGGGGAGCATTCTTGACCTGCGATAAGGCAGCGGCAAAACAGTCAGCATAAGCAATGGGACACTGCATCTTTAGATGGGCTGCCGCCAGGGTGAGGGTGCGGTCAGCATTCATAATCTCAATGGGCAATTCGTCAATACGGGCCAGCGTCTCCTGGGCTCGGGGAAGCCCCCTCTCCCGCTCCACAATATACATCACCTCGCCCAGATTAACTACGCACATGTAGAGGTGGCAATTACCTCGCTTAGCCGCCTCCAACAGTTCTCTAACGCGTCCGCTTCCCGGTTCAGCCTCAAGGTAGGCAAGAAGGACATAGCTGTCCAGCACATAGTCCTTGGTTCTAGGCGAGCTATTTCCCGCGTTCTGCATCTTGCCGCCTTGATTTCACCAATTCTTTGACCAAGGATGTCTTGCCCTTCAGTATGCCCATTGAGTTCTTGATTGGAGCCTCAGAAGCCGGTACGATAGAGATGACGCCCCCATAGTCAATGACGTGAACCCTATCGCCTTTCTTGAGGCCGTAGCGCTCCCGCAACTCCTGGGGTATTACCACCCATCCTTTTTCCGAAAGTGTTGATGTATTCATAGCTCTCTACCTATATACCCTTTCTAATATGTAGTATATACTAAATAGACAGAAATGTATACTGCTGTTATCAAGCAACGAGAGCAAGAGCTGTCTTCTTGATTGACATACGTCCCGACCTAGATTATAATTTATCCAAGAAAGGGGGCAAGGGGTTCCCGCCTTTTATCCTCGGTGCCTTCCAAGCAGGCTGTCGCGGGTTCGAGTCCCGTCTCCCGCTCCACACCCCCTAAAGTTTACCCCGGCGCCTCCACGGTGATGGTCGTCCCCTTGCCCGGCTGCGATACCGCCGTCAGCGTGCCGCCTATCAGTTGGGCGCGTTCCTGCATTCCCGCCAGTCCCAGCTTGCCGTGCTTGGCAAGGTCGCCCATCTTATCGGGGATTTCAAAGCCCTTGCCGTTATCCTTTACGGTCACCCGCGCCTTTTTATCCTCGAACTCCACAGTAATCTCGGCCTTTGTAGCGCCGGAGTGCCGCCAGACGTTCCTCATGGCTTCCTGAGTAATGCGGAACAGGGCGATGGCTACCTCCTCCGACAGGCGGTGCTCCTTACCCACCACTTCGACTTTTGTCGCCACGCCGGAGTACTCGGTAACTTCGGAGGCCAGCCACTCCACCGCCGGCAGCAACCCCAGTCGGTCTATAGCCGCCGGCCGCAGGTCCTGGCTCAAACGGCGCACCCCCTGAAGGATATTATCGGTCTGCTGCCACAGTTCCTCAAGGCGCTGGCGGGCCTCGTCGGAAATCCCTTTGCCGCCGGCAGCCAGAGCATCCAGCTGACGCGAAAGCACCACCAGGGCCTGGATAGTATCGTCGTGAAGCTCATGGGAAATACGCTTCCGTTCCTCCTCCTGCGCCCGGGTAGCCTGCCGTAAATAGAAACGCAGGTTCTCATCCATCCGTTTCTGTTCGGTAATATCCCGCGCAACGTGCTGAAACGCCACGGGCTTACCCTTATCGAGGACAAGGCTGGTCGCCAGCTGGAGAAACGCTTCGCTACCATCACGCAGTCGAATACGTTGTTCGTAAGGCTGCTCCACGGATTCCTGATTCAGTATTTTCTTTCTAATCTCATGAGCCAAATCAAGGCTTTCTTCAGACAAAAAGCTCTTAACGTTCATTTTTAGCAGTTCTTCCGCACTGTAACCCGTCATTTTTTCGGCCGCCCGGTTAACGGTAATAAAATTGCCTTCCAGGTCATGAATCCAGATGGCATCATGGGCGTTTTCGAACAGCTGCCGGTATCTCTCCTCGGATGTCCGGAGCTCCTGCTGGGTAACTTCCAGCTGCCTGCGAAAATCCCGTTCACGTCGCAACGAAGCAAAACTGATGGCCAGCACGTTACCGATGACGAAAACAGCCCCGGTCTCGAATAGGGCATCCACCGGATAATCGGAAATAAATATAGCCCGCGGCAACATGACAGCCAGGGCCAACAACGAAGTAACGAAAGCCCCCCTCCAGCCAAACAGGAAACCGGCCCAGACGATGGGGGCCAGATAGAGGACTCTCTCGAAGGCATGGCGGGTAAGCCCGAGATTGACTGTAAACTGGCTGAGAAAGGCCGGATATTGCAGGGTCTCCCGGTAGTAGGGCAGGGTAATAAGCACCATGACGACCAGAATTAGCCAGAAGCCGGGTTTGCGAACGGTCTTTACAATCCAGTCGGTTGCTGAACGGCGTGCCAAAGCCTTACCTCGAACATTATTTTAAAAGTTATCCTCAGGGTATATCCTCCAGGGTAACCCAGCCCTCTTTCAGGGCACGCACCACGGCTTCCGTTCGCGAGCTTACCTGAAGCTTGTTGAAGATATGCCCCAGGTGGGCCTGAACGGTGCGGAGACTGAGGCAAAGCTCGTCGGCGATATCCTGGTTGCTCAACCCCCTCGTTGCCAGCCGCAGCACCTCCAGTTCACGGTCGCTCAAAACCTCCGAAGACTTCTGACCTGCCGTTTTGCCGGGTGATGGTACGAAACGATTAAGCACCTTGCGGGCAATCGCCGGGTGCAGCACCGATTCCCCGGCATATACCTGGCGTACGGCATCAACAAGCTCACGGCCGCGAACGCTCTTCAGCAAGTAGCCGGCGGCTCCCGCTTCCAGAAGACTGAAGACAAACTGGTCATCGTCATAGGCGGAAAGTATCAGCACGGCTATAGACGGATAAAGCGACTTAATCTGCCTGGTAGCTTCAATGCCATCGACTCCGGGCATGGCAATATCCATGATGGCGACATCCGGCTTGGAGCTACCGGCCAGTCTCACGGCTTCAGCACCGTCGGCAGCCTCAGCGACCACATCCATATCCGCTTCCTGCTGCAGAATCTGGCGGGTACCGTCCCGTACCACGGCATGATCATCAGCAATTAAAATTTTTATTTTCACCATATGTCACGCCCCATCATTTTGTTAACTATATCATACACCCTATTAACGAAGTCCTCAAACACTGCAACTACCTGATAGCGCCCCGAAGCTATTAGGCATAAATACCTACGCTCTCCAGGCTGGAAATAGGTAGCAAA
Organism: Dehalococcoidales bacterium; assembly: GCA_035527575.1. GTDB lineage: Bacteria > Chloroflexota > Dehalococcoidia > Dehalococcoidales > RBG-16-60-22 > JAFGPF01. The sequence goes on along the minus strand of DATLAD010000229.1, from coordinate 10,115 downwards.
GCGGAAGTACATTTTACCTCCGTAATGGTAAGCTTAAAGTGAAGATTAGAGGAGATGTCTGAAGGGGGAGTTTAATAATGCAGTGGGGGCTGGTAACAGCGCTGGCAGTAGCGATACCCGTAATCCTTTTCCCGGTAGCGTTCATCTGGTATCTGAACATCGGCGGAATCTATGCCGCCATCAAGGAAGCCCGGGCCAGGCGGGCGGCTATCCGTGAGAAGGAAAAGAAAGTGAACGCGGAAGCCAGGTAATAATTTTCAGCTGCGGAGAGATGAAAACATATCAACCAGCCGAAAAAGGGGCGACAATGCAGAAAATATATCCTGCCTAGTAGCCCCTTTTCTATTATGTTACAATACCTGTTAAGAGCAGATATAGCCGGAGGCTAAGACATAATGCGCAAGGTTACTTTCAAACCGTTCATCTTACCCTTACTACTGGCAATATGTACGCTGTTCTATTACTTCGGAGAGCTGGTGGACTGGGCTGCCTGGGATACCCTGCGCAAGAATTTCTTTTACGGAGTTCACGATGTACACCGCCTGCTGTTCCTGGCCCCGATAATCTACGCCGGTTACACCGCCGGAGTGAGGGGAGCGGTTATCATCACGCTGGTGAGCTTCATTATCTTCCTGCCGCGCGCCTTTTTCATCTCTCCATATCCTGACCCGTTACTCAGGATGGTAATCTTTACCGTGTTCGCCGGGGTTATCGGTTACCTCGTGGCGAGGCTGCGCAACGAGCAGTTAAAATACCGGAAACTTGAAAAGACCGGGACTCTCCAGAGAGACAGGATGTTGAACATTTTCAGTGGTATGGCCGACGGCGTCATCATCACCGGCCGGGACTACAAGATACGCTTTATGAATGACCGCATGGTGAAGGACTTCGGCGACGGCACCGAATCCAACTGCTACAAACACCTGCACAATGCCGACATACCATGTCAGGACTGCAAAATACTATCCGTTATTAATAATAAAGAAATCTGCCACTGGGAATGCCGGTGCCCCGACGGTAGAATTTATGAAGTGATGGCGGCACCTTTCACCGACACCGACGGGACAGTCTGCCAGATTTCCATATTCCGGGATGTCTCGCAACGTAAGGCCGCCTGAATTGCGACCGGACCGGTTCATACGCACTTTACCAGATTTTTCACGCAAACGTATTATGATAATATAGCAGCCGATAGCAGGGTTGGAGCCAGGGCATGAACCTCGACTGGATTATAAGGATCGTCCTTTTCAGTATCGTGCACTGGATATTGGCCGGGATTATGCTCAGCGATTTATCGTCCCGGCAGAAAGTATTCGGGCGCCGTAAAATGCCGTGGGCGGTAGTTATTCTGGTGATTCCCTGCTTCGGCTCCCTGTCATACCTGGCGTTTCATCCTCAGATTCTCAACCCGGAGGACCAGGACCGGGACAACCGTGATTAGTCCGCATGACCGGCCGCCGATAATCTCACACGATTTGTCAGATTGCTATTGGTAGCTACATAAAACAGGTTATTTGAAGCAGGGCAGGGCATAAAACAGGTATTACCAGGGTTGTTCTCTTTCTTTCAGGGTCGCAATCAGGTCGTCGATGCTTATGGCGGCAAGGGTAAGCGTTTGTGTTGTGCCCTTGGCGCTCAAACGGATGGCCAGCCTGGCCACGGCTTCGTTATTGGGAGCTTCTATAATATTAACAAAATCGTACTGGCCGAGAAGCGCGTACTGAGTTAATATCTTAACCCCCATAAACTCAACTTCTTTGTTGATTTCCTTGAGAATCTCGGGGTTATCCTGGATGGCTTTCCTCCCCGCATCAGTAAGAGTCGTCAGCATAAGATAGACAGACATCGCTACCTCCTTTCGGTATAGTATTCTGGCTCTTATTATGAAGCCATAGCTACCCTATTTGTCAACATGCCGAGATTGTTTAGTAATGATTTAATGTCATTCCAGCGAAAGCTGGAATCCAGGGGAGCAGTGGTGGCCCGGATTCCCGGGTCAAGCTCGAGAATGACATTATTACAAAATCTCCATGCCGTAATTTTGTCATATAATCGGTTATGTTATAATGTAACGAAATTACCACCGGAACGGAAAGGGGCAGGATGTCAGCAACGGGAAACGAGTTGTCCGATAACGTGGCGGAGCTGAAAGCCAAAGAGGCCGATGAACCCGTAGCTTCGTTTTTCAATATGCGGCTGGTGGAGTTGTCCCCGGGCTATGCCAAAGTAGCCATGAAGCTAAGGCCCGACTATATGAATTTCAACGGCATGGTCTTCGGGGGAATCGTGATGTCCATAGCCGACCAGGCCTTCGCCTATGCCACGAACTCGCTGGTGAGTCCCAGTATCGCCACCCAGTTTAATATCCACCTGATTGCCGGCGCCAGCCCGGGTGACGAACTGATAGCCGAATGCCGGGTGATCAAGAGCGGAAGGCGTATCGGCGTCTCCGAAATGACGGTGACCAACCAGGAGGGGAAGCTTATCGCCAAGGCCACCGGCACCACCGTTACCACGGCTTGAAAACGGAACAGCCCGGTTCAGCCTTAATTGAATTGACAGAACGATTCATCATGTGGTAAGCTATGCCATTATTAAACTTGCATAAAAGAAGTACAGGAATGTATACCAGCAACAGCGAACCGGAGAAACAGAAATTCATCTTTACCAGGCGCACGGAGGTGCGCGTGGGGGGGGTTGAAGATGCACTGTTAGATTGGTAGACTATCACTGGCTACAATCAATGGGTTACAGATTACCTCCCGTGCGGGAGGTAATTTAGTTTATGGACATATAAAATGGCTGATAATACGCTAACTACAGAAAAAAGAGAGACGATTCCACAAATACTTAAAAGCAACCGCGACAAGTGGGGTCCCCGGACGGCCATGTCCATGAAGATGTTCGGCGTCTGGCACAGATACAGCTGGCAGGACTATTACGAAAACGTAAAGTACTTCTCGCTGGGGATGATAAGCCTCGGGCTGACACACGGCGACGTGGCCTGCATCATCGGGGATAACGAACCGCAGTGGTTCTGGGGCGAGTTCGCCGTTCAAGCAGCCGGGGGCATCTCCACCGGGGTCTTCGTCGACTCCATTCCATCGGAGGTGAAATACATCGCCGAGCACTCCGACGCCAAATTCGCCATCGTCAACGACCAGGAGCAGACGGACAAGTTCCTGGAAATCAAGGGCGAACTGCCCCTGCTGAAAAAGGTCATCTACTGGGACCCTAAGGGACTGCGGAACTACGATGACCCCATACTTATCAGCTTCGACGAGGTAATAGAACTGGGCAGGGAATATGAGAGAGCGCACCCCGGCCTTTTCGAGGAGAACGTCGACGCAGGTAAAGGCGAGGATATCGCCTTTATATACTATACATCGGGGACTACCGGCCTGCCCAAAGGGGCTATGCTTAACCACCGCGCCCTGATAACCACAGCCCGGGGCTTCGTCAATCGCTACCCGATGGATGAGAACGACGACCTGATTTCCAACTTCCCGGCGGCCTGGGTGGGTGACAGCTATTTCGCGACCATTCCGCATTTACTGACGGGGGCCAAGCTCAACTTCCCCGAGGAGCCGGAGACTATCGCCGAAGACACGCGGGAAGTCGGTCCGAACTTCGTTATCTACGGCCCGCGGCAGTGGGAGGGGCTGGTCAGCGAAATACAGGTAAAGATGGTGGACGCCAATCCCCTGAAACGTTTCACCTACAACCTGTTCCTGCCGGTAGGTCACAAAATTGCCGATATCAAATTCGAGGGTAAAATGCCGAACCTTTTCTGGCGCATTCTCCACGGCATCGCCTATCTTGCCCTGTTCCGGCCGCTCAAGGACCGGCTGGGACTGAGCAAAGTCAGGTTTGCCGTAACGGGAAGCTCGGTGCTGAGCCTGGACACCTTCCGCCTCATCCATGCCATCGGCGTCGAGCTCAGGCAGTGCTACGCCAGCACCGAAGCCGGCTTGATATCGTCTCACGGCAAGGGAGAAATAAAATTCGAGAGCGTCGGGCGCCCGGCGCTCGGCACGTCACTCCGGATAACCAGCGAGGGTGAACTCCTGGTCACCAGCGACTGCATGTTCACGGGTTACCACAAGAACCCGGAGAAAACGGCGGCCACTCTGATAGACGGCTGGTGCCATACCGGGGACGCCGTCAATATCAACGAGCAGGGACACCTGATATTCATGGACAGGCTGGAACACATGGGCCTGTTGAAGTCGGGCGCCAAATACGCGCCCCAGTACATCGAGGGCAGGCTCAGGTTCAGTCCGTACATCAAGGACGCCATGGTCATCGGAGGCAAGGATAAAGACTATGTCTCGGCCATAATAAACATAGATTTTGCCATGGTGGGAAAATGGGCGGAACGCAACCGAATCCCTTACACCACCTTCGTCGACCTTTCTCAGAAAAAAGAGGTGGCCGACCTGGTGCGGCAGGACCTGGAGCGGGTCAACGGCTACCTGCCGGAGCAGTCCCGCGTGCAGAACTTCGTGCTGCTTCACAAGGAGTTCGACCCGGATGAAGCCGAGCTTACGCGGACCCGGAAGTTGAGAAGAGAGTTCATGGAAGAAAGGTACAAAGACTTAATCGATGCATTATACGGAAATAAGGACAAAATTGACGTACAGGCACAGGTTACCTATAGAGACGGCCGGAAAGGCGTGGTAACCACGAGTATCCAGGTAAGGAGCGTTTAGAAGGGGGCATACTGGCAAATGGCTGAGCTATTACAGTTTATCATTACCGGTATATCGGTGGGCATGGTCTATGCCCTCATCGCGCTGGGATTCGTCCTGGTCTGGAAATCGAGCAGCGTGGCCAACCTGGCCCTGGGGCAGATAGTACTGGTCTCCTCATGGTTCACCTACGCGATGCTTGCCCAGGCCGAATTGCCCGTCTATATAGCGTTTCCGCTGGTCATTCTTTTCGCCCTGTTCCTGGGATGGGTAATCGAACGTTTCGCCCTGCGTCCGCTCATTGCGCAGCCTATCCTGTCGCTTATCACGGTAACACTGGGGATAGGCTACTTCATCGAAGGGGTGATAACGTTCATCTGGCCGTGGAGTGTCGACGCTTTACCCCGCCTTTTCCCCCGTGACGTAATCCACATCGGCCCGGCGGTCATCTCCCAGGAATATCTCTGGGTAATCGTCATCTGCCTGGTAGTATTCATACTGCTGTCCGCTTTCTTTCGTTACCACAGGATGGGCATTGCCATGCGGGCTACCGCCGACGACCAGATGGCGGTACAGGCCTGCGGTATCCCGGTAACGAGGGTCTTCTCCACATCGTGGATGTTTGCCTGCTGCGTGGCGGCTATCGGCGGGATACTGATATCCAGCATCGGCGGCATTACCCACGGCCTGGTCGAGACCGGGCTGAAAGCATTCTCCGTGGTGATATTGGGCGGACTTGACTCCTTCGCCGGAGCTATTATCGCCGGCCCCATCATCGGACTTTGTGAAAGTCTCGGCGGCGGTTATCTCACCCCCATTCTCTGGGCCGGGGTCAAGGATATCATACCCTTCGTCATTATTATCATCGTCATGGTTATCAAGCCCTACGGGCTGTTCGGAGAGGAGCGCATAGAGAGGATTTAGAATGAGTTTACCGTGCGGGACCCGTAATTATAACTACTCCGAAGATATGGCCATTGTACGCACCAAGACCCATTGGGTGCTGCTTATCGGCTTTCTCGTTATTCTCTTCACCACGCCGCTGTATCTCAACAACTACTGGCTGGGGGTCTTTAACCTGATCGGCATCACCCTCATCGCAGCCGTCGGCCTGAACATACTGGTCGGCTACTGCGGGCAGTTATCCATAGGGCATGCCGGGTTTATCGCCGTGGGGGCGTATACCGCCGCCATATTGACCAACCGGCTGGAGATGCCTTTCCTGGTCGGACTCATCGGCGCCGGGGTTGTTTCCGGGCTCATCGGCATTATCTTCGGCCTGCCCTCGGTGCGGGTCAAGGGCTTTTACCTGGCCATTACCACTATCGCCGCCCAGTTCATCATCATCTGGGTTATCAACCACTGGGGCTACACCGGCGGCTTCCTCGGCATCAAGGTACCTTATGCCTCCATAGGAGGACTGGTCTTCCGCAGCGAATCGAGCCAGTTTTATCTTATTACTATCATAGCGGCTTTGTGTATTTTCTTCGCCAAGAACCTGGCCAGGGCGAAGGTGGGCAGGGCATTTATCGCCATCCGCGATAACGACCTTGCCGCCGAGGTCATGGGCATCAACCCGCTTTACTACAAACTGCTGGCCTTCTTCATCGGGTGTTTCTTCGCCGGCATCGCCGGGGCTCTGCTCGCCCACTGGATCGGCTTTCTCAACGCCGAGCAGTTCAGCTTTACGGAGTCGATACTCTACGTCGGCATGATAATCATCGGCGGACTGGGTACTTCCATAGGGCCGATATTCGGGGTTATATTTATCAGAATATTGCAGCAGGTACTTACCGTGAACCTGGTCCCCTTTCTGGAGAGTTCGTTTACCGCGTTTCCTTCGGGATTCGCCACCGGTGTTACCCCGATGCTCTTCGGGCTGGTAATCGTCCTTTTCCTGATACTGGAGCCGAGGGGTCTGGCCCACCGCTGGGCGCTTTTTAAATCGGCCTATCGTTTATGGCCGTTTTCATATTAAATTAAAAAAGGGGGTATGGTTTATGTAGTTCACGGGTGGTAACAAGAACAGCGAATAGATAAACCCATAGAGGAGGGAAAAATGAAAACCAAGAGACTCGTCACTATCATCGTCGTCTGCATAGCACTGATAGTTGCCGCGCTGCCCTTGCTCAGCGCATGTGACGGTGGTGGCAAAGAAGACAAGACATTGAAAGTGGGCATAACCACGCCTACCACAGGAAAGGCCGCCGAAAAAGGTGCCCCCATGGGGCACGGCAACCTCGACTGTTTTGAATATATCAATAACGAGCTTGGCGGTGTGGAAGGATACCAGGTTGAGGTTGTCTGGCGCGACAACGGTTACGATGCATCCAAGGTCGTCACCATTGTCAAGAACTTCATGGATGAAGGCTGTCTGATGTATACCACTTCCTCCTCGGCCATGATGACAGCTTCCATGGAGATTGCCAACCGGGCCGGATTCCCCGGAATGGCAGCTTTCTCTTCGCCGATTATCTACCGGCCTCCGCAGCATATTTACGGTCAGATGCCCGACTACGGTGATGACTTCCTGGCCTTCGCCAAGTACTACATGGACAAAGTTTGGAAGGGCAGCGGTAAACCGAAATTCGCTATACATGCGCTGAATAACTCGACCGGAAAGGGTGCCATCGATGCTGCCCTGGCCTACGCCGACTCACTCGGCATTGAAATTTTATGGGACGGGCAGCCAGGTAAAGCTTTCGAGCACAAAGCCGACTCTACCTCTGAAATGGAATCCCTCACCCGCATTAAGGCCATGAACCCTGACGTGCTGTATATCTCCAGCACTCCGGCACCGACGGCGCTGATTGTCAAGAACTCCTATGAGCTGGGCATATACCCCGGCATTACCATCGGCTCGGGCCATGCCGGCTTTACCAGTGCCTTCGTTGACATCGCCGGGGCTGATATTGCCGAGGGCGTTTACGGCGTATTCCCGACCGTAAGCTGGGGTGATGATGTGCCTGCCATGGCCAAGATGACCGAGTACGTCCAGAAAAACCACCCCGGAGACTACGAAAAACGGAATATGGACTACATAACCTGCTGGGCGCAGAGCCTTATCGTGGCGGAAATCCTGAGGGTCGCTGTTAAGAACGTCGGCTATGATGTGTTAGCCAAAGGCGATGCCGCCGCCTGGAAAGCCATCGAAGAGCAGGGTATCCAGAAACTAAAAGATTACGACGTCGGCGGGCTGCACGGCCCGGTAAGTTATACACCGGGTGATAACCGCCTGTCTAAATCGGTACGCGTCTTCCAGGTACAGGGCGGCGAGATTAAACCGCTCACCGACTGGATTGATGCGCCGGTAGTCAAGTACGAAGAATTCGATTGGTTTGGTAAGTAATAACCGGTAAGTAACACTCATGTAACAGGGCTCCGCCGCGGCGGGGCCCCCCACCCGTTAGGGGAGAACTGAATATGCTCAGGTTAAACAACATTGAGGTTACCTATCTCAATGTCATAAGGGTATTACATGGAGTCTCCATGTCTGTAGAGGATGGTGCTATCATCGCTCTCCTCGGGGCTAATGGCGCCGGCAAGAGCACCACGCTCAAGGCGATATCGGGGTTGCTCCATGTCGAGGAAGGGGAGGTAACCGACGGCAGTATCGAGTGGAACGGCGAGAAAATAGACCGGAAAAACGCCGAAGAGATAGGTAAGCTGGGCATCATCCAGGCGCTGGAAGGCCGCCATGTCTTCGAACACCTCAACACCGAAGAAAACCTGGTAGTCGGCGCGCATAACCGCCGTGACCGCCACGCCGTCAGGCAGGACCTGGAAATGGTCTACGATTACTTTCCCCGCCTGAAGGACCTGCGGCGGAACACGGCCGGCTACCTTTCCGGCGGCGAGCAGCAGATGCTCGTCATCGGCCGGGCGATGATGGCTACCCCCAAGCTGATGATGCTGGACGAGCCATCGCTGGGACTGGCACCGCTGCTGGTCGAAGAAATCTACGATATCATCCGGCGGTTCAACACCGAGCAGAAGACCTCGGTCCTGCTCGTGGAGCAGAACGTCCGGATTGCCCTGAGTATCGCCGATAATGGTTATGTCATGGAAAACGGGCGGGTCGTCCTTGACGGCACCGCCGATTTCCTTAAAAATAACGAGGACGTGAAAGAATTTTACATGGGGCTATCGGCCCTGGGTACCAAGAAGAGCTACCGCGAGGTGAAGCACTACAAGAGGAGAAAGAGATGGCTGTAAGGTCTCAGAAAGACGAGTATTTTGACGAACTGGAAACGATGTCGCCGGCAGCCCGCGAGAAATACCTCGACGAGAAGCTGACCGAGGCGGTAAAACACGCTTACCGGCATGCTCCTGCCGTGAAAAAGCTCTTCGACGGGGCGGGAATCAGTCCCGACCAGATACGCACGGTTAAAGACCTGGAAAAGCTGCCCGTTACCCGGAAGACCGACCTGCTGGAGATGCAGAAGGAGAATCTACCCTATGGAGGCGTTGCCGCCATACCCCTCGAAGATATCGAGCGCGTCTTTATTTCCCCCGGCCCGATTTACGAGATTCAACCTTCCGGCATCAAGTGGTTCGCCAGGTCGTTCTGGGCAGCCGGATTCAGAAAGGGCGACGTGGTTATCAACACCTTCACCTACCACATGTCCCCGGCGGGCATACTGTTTCACGAAGGCATAAGGGACTGCGGGGCGACGGTGGTTGTCGCCGGCACCGGTAATACCGACCTCCAGATACAAATCATGAAAGACCTCAAAGTGACCGGCTTCGTGGGAACGCCCAGCTTCCTGATGACCGTCATCCAACGGGCTGAAGAGATGGGGCTTGACATAAAACGAGATTTATCCCTGAAGCGCGCCTGGTTTACGGGCGAGATGCTGCCGCCCTCGCTCAGGAAGACCTTCGAGGGAGATTACGTTATCGACACCTACCAGGCGTATGCCGTCACCGAGCCGGGCGGCGCCATCGCTTACGAGTGCCACCGTAAGTCCGGCATGCACCTCATGGACGAATATGTCACGGAGATAGTAGACCCCGAGGCGGGGAAGCAGCTAGGACCCAGTGAGATTGGTGAAATCGTCACCACGCAATTGTATAATAAAAACTGGGGACTCATCCGCTTCGGCACGGGTGATTTATCCTCGTATATCACGGAGCCATGCCCGTGCGGTCGGACGGCCCACCGGATTACAGGGATCGTCGGCAGGGCAGGGGACGCCGTGAAAGTCAGAGGCATGTTCGTCGTGGCCAGGCAGGCGGAGCAGGCTATTATGAGCTTTAGTCAGGTCGCCCGCTATCAACTTGTCGTCGGACGCCGCCAGCACCGTGATGAAATGACCCTCAAAGTCGCGTTGAAAGACACGAGTGCGGATAAGGCAAAACTTGCCGAAGGCATTAATAAAAAATTCCAGGACACCTGCCGCATCAAGATTGATAAAATCGAGT
>DATLAD010000228.1:0-12188 GCA_035527575.1 Dehalococcoidales bacterium | reverse complement strand
TCAATCTCGGCATTAATGCCAAGCTCCTTGATAACCTCCCTCGCGGTCTGCTCAAGCTGATGACACCTGGCGCAACCCGGTCCAAGAACTTTGATTTTCATTTCTACCTCCTCTTGTTATTACTGAGTTATCAAACCGAAGATATAGCCGGTAACAGTGGCCATGACTATCACCAACCCAACGTAGGTCAGCGTTTTTTTAGTGCCCATGATACTGCGAATAACCAGCATATTCGGCAGGGAGAGCGCCGGGCCGGCCAGCAAAAGCGCCAGCGTCGGGCCTTTCCCCATACCGAGGTCCATGAAGGCGCTGATAATGGGTACTTCCGTAAGTGTCGCGAAGTACATCAACGCACCTAAGAAGGAGGCGATGAAGTTGGCGAGCAGACTGTTGTCGCCTACCCAATTTGTGACTATATCCTGAGGGACGAAGGTAGTTATAATTCCCGCGACAAACACACCGCCCAGCAACCAGGGCACGATGAGGCGGATAAAGCGCAGCGTTTCCTTCATCCACATGCCAATCTCACCCCGGTTGAACCAGCGCCACAGGATTAACAACAGCACTGCCAGCAGGATACCGGTCACAATCCAGTTTTTGGAGGCGGCGAAAACCAGTATTCCCACGAGAACGGCGAAGAAGATGATTTGCTGCCACCATTTCTTGGCATCGGGGTCAGCCGTTAATGCATCGAACGCTGCTGAACTTTTTGCCGATTCCTCTTTATGGTAGATGAGGGCCATAATCAAGCCGATACCAGCCGCGAAGATAATTGCGCCGATAGCCCGGGCCAGGCCCAGGTCATAACCGAGGATGCGGGCCGTATAGACGATGGCAAGAACATTAATTGCCGGGCCGGAGTAGAGGAAAGCCACGGCAGGGCCAATCCCGGCGCCCCTCTTATAAATACCGCCGAATAGAGGAAGAACAGTACAGGAACAGACCGCCAGGATAGTGCCCGACACTGACGCGACGCTGTACGATAGAAGCTTATTCGCTTTAGGGCCAAAATACTTAAGAATAGCGCCTTGCGAGATAAAAACAGCTATGGCGCCGGCGATAAAGAACGCCGGGATAAGGCAGGTCAGCACATGTGCGGATAAATACTCGAGTAGCGCATTCCACCCACCCTCTAGTAGCTGCATGAAAATAGACATGCCGACATTATCCTCTCGTGCCTATGACTGTATTTGTAATTGCGGAGCGGTTTTTTCGCCGCGCATTTTCTTAACGCAGCCTGGACCCACTCGTTCTGCCTTCCTCAGTCGCTCACGGTCTGCCACCATTACCCTGTTCTCTTTAAAAGCCCGGGTAGTTGCTTCCACAATATCTTTTAAATGTGCGTCCATTCCGTCCCAATCAATGGAATAAAGCGACCAGAGGCCGTCTTTGTGCAGCTTGAGAAAGCCGACGTCATATAAGGCGCTCAAGATGCGTGAAGCCTTTGATTGTGAGATGCCTAACGCCTGCATAACCTCACAAACACAGCACTCCCTCTCCAGGAGAAGATTGAGGACCCTGAGCCTCGACTCATCGGATAATACCTTATAGACCTTAACTAAATCTCTCATATCTTCCTCCGATAATATATGCATAAACATGCATCTATAAATATAATAACATAGAAATTATCACCGATGTCAAATCGCCGACACTCTTTGCCGTTGACGGTTACCAGCTTGTGGTTATGCCTATTTAGAGCAGGAAATCATCATCACCTTAATCAGGGTTTCCCACAAGCGCAACGGGGATACCAGCCCTCAGCTACGGAAATTCTGTGCCAGGTGTGTGGTCAACCGTAACCCGCCGGGGTTTACCAGTGGGGGTGGGGGGGTTGAGCGTCAGTGGCCTTAGCTCCTTTGGGCGTTTTCAGTCCCAGCGATGAGAGGAAGGCAAGAAAAGATATGCCCGTCCCGAGGTACATTACGGACACATACCCCCATGCCTGGGATGCCGCCCCTCCCAGGAACGGCCCCAGACTGCCGGACAGCGACATGGTGGAGTTTAAAAGTCCGGCGACGGTCCCGCGCTCCTGGCTCTGCCTCAGCAGGTAACTCAGGGCGCCGATTAATAAAGTAGACCAGCCTACGGCCAGGAAAAGCTGAACGAACACCAGCGGCAGGTAATGAGAGACGGCGCCGTAGATAGCGAAGACCACCACGGAAATAATGAGGCCTGTCTGGAACATTTTCGCCGGATTGAACCTCTCGACAAAGCGCATGGCCACGATTTGACCCACCATGTTTGAGGCGTCCATAACGGCAATCCAGAGCTTGCTCGCGCCGAGGCTGGCAAGATACAGAGGCCAGACAGTCCAGATGGCCGTCCCGCCGAGCTGCCTGAAAAAAAAGGCCAGGTATATCCTGTAGTCGGCCCTTATCAATCGCAGCGGGAAAGTCGTCACCTGGACGCGGCTGGTCGCCTCTTCCTTGAGCAGGAAAGATACGAAAAAGGCGAGGGCGGATACGGCGGCGCTGATGATAAACAAAGCATGGTAATTTTCAACTATCGCCGCCACTATCGCCCCGATGAGCCACCCGAGCGCGCCGTAGGAAACGAAGTTGCCGATTTGTTTCTGGTGCTCGTAAGTGTAGGCCATGATAACCGACGAATTAATGCCCACGGCGAAACCGACAAAGCCCCTGGCCGCCATCAGTGTCAGGGGAGTACCAGCCAGAATCTGGGAGAGGTATGCCAGAGCGGAGAGCCCGAGCCCGATGCGGATAAACTTCATCCTGCCGTGAGTATCCGATAGCCTCCCGAACCAGAGGGAAGATAAAAGAAAGGCAATACCTGTGGCTGCCGCGATGAAGCCCACCTCAAGGTTGGATGAGCCGACGTCCCGGGCGTAAAGCGACATGAAAACAATCGAGGTTTCCACGGCGCAGTTGGAAAGCAGGTTGATAGATGCCAGGCAAAGAGGCAAGGAGACCCATGCCGGGGGAGAGAAACGGTGCATCTTCAGCGGGCCTCCTTTTTCTACCTGAAAGGCAGCTATATATAATTATACAGTGAAATAAAGTGAATTAAAATAGGCAGGATAGAACTAACGGATAAGCAGCGCATGATGCGAGGGTGGACGGGATGGGAAGTCAATTCTCATAATATCACCGTCTCGCGGAATACCCTGATAATATCCGTATTGTTAAGAAAGCCGAAGAACGGGTGAGTTATCAAGGCGGTGAATTAAAACCTCGTGGTTTTTATCGGGTATCGGTGACGTTTTTTAAATGTGGACAGGCATAATAACCGGATTAAATATATCCGGGTATGGTATTTAAAGGCCTATTTCCACTGCCGGGACCGACGGTCGAACCTTAAGAATCTCCTGTGGAGATACTGGATATTGCCACAGTTCGGGCAATGTTTGTAGTAGCCGAGTTTTTTATCGACCATAAAGAAGGTAATGCTGTGGCACTCCGTACAGTATCCTGTGGAATCATCCAGCGGTTCCGATACGATTACATTAGTCTCTACGGCGTTTTCCGTTGTCACGTTGATACCCCATGGTTTTTAATGGATTGAAGGAAGTGGAGTAGAGAAAGCACTTCCTGATAATATTAATGTAGCTTAAAAATCTGGCGTGCATACAGCAGGCTGGCACCCATATTGCTTTAGGCTGGCACTGAATTTGATTGCGGCCTTTTACAGCTGTTACCGCCGATGATAAAACTGGTGGCAGAGGCCGTACGTGTGCCGCCGTTTTTCGCAGCTTGTGTTGCCCGGCCCGGCGGTCGCGGTATATGCGTTGGAAAGGTTAGCCCTGTTCCCTTTTTATGTTCTCGACTTCTTTTTCTATCGCGGCTCTATCCGATTTTCTTTCGAAGACAAAGGTACGAAGGCCGTGGATAACGACGAAGATACCCCAGATACACAAGGGCCAGAGGAACCAGGGATAGCCGCCCCAGGACAAAGCCCAGACGATGATAAGAATTACGTTGACAATCACCCAGGCAGACAAATGCCCGTAGAAGTCCTTCTTGGCTTTTACCCTTAGCTTTGCTTCTTCGTATATCTGTTCCTCGGTCATTTTCATGGTCATGCCTCTACCTCCTCGTGATGACTGTACCGCTGTGTCACTTCTGGTTGATGGTGGAACCGCCGGACACATTGATGCTGCCCAACCTGGGGTTGCCTATATATTTGATTTCGGAAGCGCCGCTCAAATCGATGTCCATGCGGCCGCTGACATTGATGATAGCATCGCTGGCGCCGCTGAGTCTAACATCGGCGTTGACGACGGGAAAGTCCGGCAGGGTCACATCGCTGGCTCCCGATGCCTCAATGGTGATGTCGTTCGCCGAGCCTTCCAGTTCGAGCGAACTGGCCCCCGAAAGGTCGAAGGCCCCGTTGTCCATCTCGATGTTGCCGGTGACTTCGCTGGCGCCGGAGAGTTCGAAGCTGGTATTGCCGGCCTTCATAGGTCTCAGCTTCATTTCGCTGGCACCGGAAAGCTCGAAGTCTACGGAATGAGATACCGAGAAGCCGCTGACGACCGCCTCCGAAGCGCCGGATAGTTCCAGACGGCGCAGGTCGGGCAGATTAATGATAGCCTGCTGTGTCGTGCTGGCGTAGACATAGTTCGACTTCAGGCCGATATGAAGCGTATCGCCGCGATGGTTGATGTCCAGATACTCATAGAGCGCCTTATCGATGGTGATGCGGACCAGGTAAGAATCGGCTCTGGTGACCTCGATGTCGAAGGCATAGCCGACTTCTATCCTGGAGAAATCGTCGTAGTCCATATCCCAGGTAACGATTTCACCCGAGCCGGTGACGACATGGCACCCGGTGGTAACCGCGGGTACCGCCATGATTAATGCGAGCGCCAGAAGAATCACGATTTTTTTAAAAAACATCGTCCTTACCTCCTCCGCTTTCAGGTTTCCGGTCATTTTCTGGGTCTGCGTCTCAGCTCAAAGACGTTATTGACCCCGGCGTCAGGGCAGGACACCTGAATAACATCGGGGTCGTCCTGCCAGGGGAACGTAGCCCCGAATTGAAGGGCCAGGGCCACGGGGTAAATGGCATTGAAGGCCAGGCTGCACATTCCCGGCGGCGTCATGTAGTTAAAGACCCATTCGTCGCCGATTTTATGGCCGGAGTGGCAGGGGCTCAGGTTGCCGACCAGCCTGATGACCACCTCATAATCTTTCGTTTCCATAGCGTTTCTCCTGTGTTGGTATGGCGCGATATTTTTTCAGGGTACAACGACTATGGAGTATTATACATTGAGGCAGGGGAAATCTCCATCTGGAGGCGGCAAGTACGAGGGGAGGCCGGCTGTATCGGGGGACACGGTCCAGCCGTCCGTTTCTATCTGGCAATAGACTCGTGGTGATACGGAAGAGGCTCACAACCCTGTACACCGATAGACGGCACAGAGGTTATGAGCCTCGCCATATCTATAAGCGTTAGGAAGCGGTACAAATCCTTTTTGCGGTCAGTATATTCTATTATAAATTGTCGTTATGAACTAGCTTGAGGCTTTCCTGAGCAAAGCCATGCCGGCCAGTACCAGGCCCAGACCCAGGATTATGTTGATGATTCCGGTGGTCCTGACGAAGCTGGCAACGCCGATATTTGTCCGGCACAGACCCAGCGAGGTCCTCTGCACGGAAAGGTAATTGTACATGGCGCTGGGCATTGCCTGTCCAGCCTGTATCTGGGGTTCTTCGGTCGCCCTCACAGCATCTGCTTTTGCCTTGACCGCATCGTATTTGGCGTCAAGTTCCGCCAGTGTTAGGGGCGCTATGGTGTCGGCGACTTCCTGCTCCGCGGATGCGGCCTGTGTGATGAAGAGTACGCCCAGGACAAGGCTGGCCAACCCGAGGAGCACCACGATGACTGACATTACGCGCATTTTAGAATCCCTCCTTTACTATGCACCTAGACTTTCTAGGTATAATATCGTAAAAAATCTAACATGTCAAGTGCTACGGCACTTTAATTTATTTACATCTGGATGATGGGCTTACCTCACCCCGTTTTAGCCTCACCCCCTCACCCCCTCTCGCTACGCACTCCCTATGGGGGGGGAGGGGGAGGAAAAGAAAGAGGGGTTTCACCCCTCTTAGACACCCCTATTAATTTGGAGGAGGCTGGCACCCCTCTCGGCGGGCTACCCCCTTTGTGGGTGGAGAGGGAAAACCCACGGGATAAGCAGAGAATGATACAGGGCGGCTTGGGTGGGAAAAGATATCAGAGAGGGAGGGTGTGGAGGTGGCAGTCCAAATACTGGATTCCCGCTTTCGCGGGAATGACAGAATAAAGTGCGAATGATGCTAAATAGTCCTGGTTCTGGCCTCCGCCGGAATGACATCAGGTGGGCGGGGGAAAACCCCCGGGATAAGCAGTAAATGATACTGGGTGGCCTGGGTGGGAAAAGATAACTTAGAGTGGGTGTGTGGAGGGGATTCCGTAGGGATGGTGGAACGCCCGGGCTGGCCTACTTTATCACCTTGGCGCCCATGTATTTTTGCAGCACTTCCGGCACGGCGATGGAGCCGTCAGAGAGCTGGTAGTTCTCCATGACGGCAATCATCACCCGGGGCAGGGCCAGGCCGGAGCCGTTTAAGGTGTGGACGAACTGGGGGCGGGCATCCGGGGCGGAGCGATAGCGGATATTAGCCCGCCGCGCCTGAAAATCCCCGCAATTGGAGCAGGAGCTGACCTCCAGCCACTCCTGGCAGCCGGGGGCCCATACCTCGATGTCATACGATTTAACGGAGGTAAACCCGAGGTCGCCGGTGCAGAGTTGCAGGATGCGGTAGTGCAGTCCCAGCCGGTGGCAGACTTCCTCGGCGTTGGTCAGCATCTTCTCCAGTTCGTCGTCGGAGTTTTCCGGCTCGGCGAACTTGTATAGTTCGACCTTGTCGAACTGGTGGCCGCGCTTGATGCCCCTGGTGTCCTTGCCGGCGGACATTTTTTCGCGGCGGAAGCAGGCGGTGTAGCCGACATAATGAAATGGCAGCATCCCCGGCGTGATTATCTCGTCCCGGTGGAGGTTGGTCAGGGGTATCTCGGCGGTGCCCACGAACCAGAGGTCGTCCTCTACATCATGGTAGATATTATCGATGAACTTGGGCAGCTGGCCGGAGCCCACCATGCACTCTTTCTTGACCATGAAGGGAGGATATATCTCCTGGTAGCCGTGCTCGTTGATATGAAGGTCGAGCATGAAGGTGATAAGAGCCCTCTGCAGGCGGGCGCCGAGTCCCTTGAGCACATAGAAACGGCTGCCGGATATCTTGACGCCGCGCTCGAAGTCGATAATGCCCAGGTCCTCTCCAAGCTTCCAGTGGGGAACGGCCTCGAAAGCGAACTTCTTCGGCTCTCCCCAGGTGCGTATCATAATGTTATCCCTATCGTCCCTGCCGATGGGGACATCAGGCCGGGGGACATTGGGGACCTGCAGGAGAAGCTCCCCAAGCTGTTCATCGAGGCGCCTGACTTCCTCTTCCATGTTCTGTATCTCGGCGCGGAGGGCGCGCCCTCTTTCCTGGGCTTTTTCTCTTTCTTTGGATACGGTCTTTCTTTCCTGCCGCAGGTTGTCCAGTTCGCCGACCTTCTGCCGGCGCTGCGTATCAAGTTTCAGGATTTCATCTACGGGGGCGCTATCGTGGCGGTTCTTAATCGCCCGGCGTACCAGTTCCGGATTTTCTCTAATAAATTTAATATCGAGCATAATCTTTTTCTACCTCACCCCCTGTGTTCCCCTCTTCTTGATAGGAGAGGGGAGGGTATTGGGAAGGGGGGCAAAGCCCCTCTTAGACGACTCTTTACTGTTTCTCCCTTAGTTGTGGAAATAATATTACCTCTCTTATGGACTGCTGGTTGGTGAGGAGCATGACCAGCCTATCGATGCCCACGCCGAGGCCGCCGGTGGGGGGCATTCCGTACTCCAGCGCCGTCAGGTAGTCCTCGTCGATGGTCCACTGCTCGGCGTCGTCACCGTGCCGGTCCTTCATCTGCTCCTCGAAGCGTTCCCGCTGCTCGATGGGGTCGTTAAGCTCGCTATAGGCATTGGCGATTTCCAGTCCGCCGGCGACTGCCTGGAAGCGCTCCACCACCCGCTCTTCGCCGGGCTTTTTCTTGGCCAGCGGCGACATGGAAACGGGGTAGTCATAGACGATAGCGGGCTGTATCAGCTTCGGCCTGACGAATGTCTTGAGAAGCTCGTCGACCAGCTTGGCCCAGTTCTTATCGGGGTCGGCTTCCATATTCAGCGAGCGCATTTTTTCCCGCAGGCCTGCGGCGGTGGGGTACTTGACGAAGTCGATGCCGCTGTACTCCTTGACGGCGTCGCGCAGGGTGATGCACCGCCAGGGTGTCTTTAGATTCACGACATCGTCGCCGTATTTAATCTCCAGAGTGCCCAGGACCTGCCGACAGACCCAGGGTATCATCTCCTCCACCATCGCCATGACGTCGTTGTAGTCGGCGTAAGCTTCATAGCTTTCCAGCATGGTGAACTCCGGGGAATGGGTGGTAGAGATGCCTTCGTTGCGGAAGATACGGCCTATCTCGTAGACCTTGTCGAACCCGCCGACGATGAGTCGCTTGAGATGTAGCTCCAGGGCGATGCGCAGATAGAAGTCTTGGTCGAGTGTATTGTGATGGGTAATGAACGGCGCGGCCAGGGCGCCACCGACGGACGGCTGCAAAACGGGCGTTTCCACCTCAATGAAGCCGCGCCGGTTGAGGAACTGGCGGATGGCGGCGATGACCTGACTGCGCACCCTGAAGACCTCTTTTACCTCGCTGTTGGCAATGAGATCGACGTAGCGCTGGCGGTACCGTGTATCCGTATCGCTGAGTCCGTGCCACTTCTCCGGCAGGGGCTGGAGCGACTTGGCCAGCAGGGTGAATTCGCCGACGGCTATGGTGGGTTCGCCGGTCCTGGTTCGCAGCAGGTTGCCTTCGACACCGATGATATCGCCGATGTCCATGTCCTTGAACAGTTCCTGCTGTTCTTCGTTGAAGTTGCCGTTCTGGAAGAGCAGTTGTATCTTGCCGGAGCCGTCGCGGATATCCAGGAAAGAGCTTTTACCCATCTTTCTGATGGCCGTAATCCGCCCGGCGACGCCGACCGGCTCGGTTTCCTTGCCGAAAACCCGGTTTTTAGCGCGCTGGGAGGTCTCCTGGGCTTCCATTTCTTCCAGTTGCGCTATCGCTTCCTGCGTGGTGTGGGTCTGCTGATAGCGGTTGGGGTAGGGGTTGACGCCCCGGGCGCGGAGTCGCTCCAGTTTCTGTTTTCTCTGCTCGTTGATATCGTCTAATCTCGATGGCATAGCTGATATTTACCTGCACAAATCTAGTAACCGCGCTTTTTTACCAGCGTAGGTTCCGACTAATTATATGTTATCCGAGCATGATGGTAAAGGGGAAGATGGCGGGGTGTCATTGCGAGACCATTGACGACGAAGTCGGAAAGGCGAAGCAATCCCTATGATTTGCTTAAACGATAGATAGAGATTGCCACGCTTCGCTCGCAATGACAACTTAGTTTTGTTTAAGGGGTGCGGTTGAACTACAACTTCTGTTCTCTTAAAGTATCCAGCCAGGCGGCCGATTTTACCTCTCTTTCGAGGAGGTGCTTGAGGTAGCCGCTGATAACGTTCTCCATCTCGGCGGCGAGTTCGGGGTCGATTTTCACGCGGCTGGCCCCGGCGAAGTCGCTGCCCTGGAGGAGACGCAACAATTTCTGGGTGTTAACCGAGAGGGGGTAAGAGAAAGGCTGGCTCAGACTGCAATCGGGGCAGAGCATGCCGCCGGCGGAAGGGCTGAAGTAATTGGTGGTGGGCTCCAGCGCTTTGTGGCAGGCGACGCATTCGCGGAGCTGGGGTCGGTAGCCGGCGCTTTCGAGGAGGTGCAGCTCGAAGTAGCGCAGGATGAGCTCTTTATTGTTCTCTCCGCACAATCGGTTTAGAGTTTCCAGAGTTAGCTGAAAGAGGGAGAAATTTTCCTGGTGGTCGGCGGTGAACTGATTGACAAGCTCGACGACGTAGAGTCCGCAGGATGTAAGCCAGAGGTCGTTCCTGAGTGGGAGGAAGCTGTTGATGGTCTGGCTGCCGGTGATGGTGTCAATATTGCGGCCGCGAGCGAAGGATACCTGGCTATGGGTAAGTAGCTCCAGGTGCCCGGCGAGCTTGCTTTTAGGCTTGCGCAGGCTCCTGGCAAAGCCCTGGATTTTACCGAGTTGGGGGGTAAAGAAGGTGAGGATGGTATCCGCCTCCCCCAGCTTCGTCTTCTTGATAACGATGGCTTCGGTCTGATAGTTACGCGGTTCCGGCATGGCTACTGTCTATTACACCCCAAAATATTCAATTTCATTTTTTGTATATTCCAGGAAACTCTTAAATTTGTCCGTATCAGTTTGTATATCGCTTTTACCGCTTGAATAACAGCAAAGCGCTGCATTGACAAGTGATGAAAAATGTTTCGGCAATTCAGCTAACGCCCACTCTCCAGCCTCTTTTTTCGATGTAATTTTACCATTTTCCATGAAAGCCAAAATCCTACAAAGATTTAGCACTGTATAGACAGGGTCCTTTTCACTTCTTTCGTAAATCAATCTAGCGTCGTTTAATAAAGAACGGACATAAATTTCTCTGGGTATATCTGGGAAAATATCTTCGATTGGTTTACCAAAAATACAGATACCTCTATTTTTTATCATTACGAAATGAGCTGCTAAATCTTCATCGTAATTTTGTTTTAAGAAGTTTACCATTCCGAGTAGATATCGCTCATACCAGTCATTGGAATAATGAAGCTCGAAAGGAGTTGGATAAATTAAGTTTTTCAGGCTTTCTTCAAGGATAATGCTCATCTCGATTCCCTTTCCAGGAGGGTTTCCATGATGTTTGAGCAGGAAATCGATAATTCCTTTCTTTTGTTCTATTGTCAATTTTTCTTGGACAGTGACAAGGAAATCGATATCGCTCGATGTCGGATTAAAGCAGCCCATCGCTAATGAGCCGTGAAGGTAGAAGCCGGTAAGATTATCTCCGAGGATTCTTTTATAGTGTTCAAGTATTTTGAAGATTAGACTCTTGATTTGGTCGGAGCAATTACTCCAGCCGAAAACTTTGGATTCATTCTGAATGTCGTTCATAAATTTCTCTTCTATGCAACCTCACCCCCTGTGTCCCTTCAGGGTGAAATCCCCCTCAATCCCCCTTTACTAAAGGGGGAGGAATTTAGGAAGAGGGGCTTCGCCCCTCTTAGACGCCCCGTTTTCTCAAAGTATAGGGGAGAGCGGGAGAGGGGTGCAACCCCTCTCTAAAAAATAATTCCCCCTTCCCTTCTCAGATAACCAAGGGAAGGGGGTCAGGGGGATGGGTTACAAAATTTATCAGGATTTTGGTATTCCATATACCAACCTCGAATGCCGGTATCAGGGACATAATTTACCTCTATAAATCGCGGCGGAATACTTCATGGACTTCCAGCGCGCCGGGGGGCAGTACCTCCCAGAAGAAAACCAGGCTCTTTATCTTGATGGTGTTTTTCTCGTCCAGGATAAGCTGGTAGCGCGGTAAATAACGCTTTCTGACCACCACCTTCCCTGTCTTCCGGTCGGTGACCTCCGTCCGGGCAAGAACACAGACAACGGCGCGTTTTTCATCGATAATGATATCTTCCGCCGTTATCGTCTCGTAGCTGGAGGGGTGCGAGGACATGATACCCAGGAACTCGTCGGCGCTGGTGGTATGCTCCAGCCCGTCGACATAGGGGGTAAACTCCAGGTCCGGAGCAAAGTAGTCGTGCATCCGGTAAGTTGTTTTGGGGTCCTGGGCATAGGCATTATAAGCCGGGAAATATTCTTTAAAGAACTTCATGATATTATCGTAAGTAAGTTCCATCTAATTTGCCTCCTTCTAAGGTTTATCCGTATAGAGTCGGGCTATGGCCGGGTCCCTTTTAAGTACGTCGCCGATATCAAGCGTGCCCGGCGGCAGGATTTCCTCGAAAAATAGCACGCTTTTAATCTTGATGGTCTTTTGAGCATCCAGTATTAACCGGTAGAGGACGTGATAGCTTTTTTTCACCAGCACCTCTCCGGTGGCTTTATCGGATAGCTCCGCCCCGAGCAGCACGACGATGGTCTTTTTCTTCAGGTCTATCATGATGTCCTGCGGCGTCAGCGACTCCTGGCTGGAGGGGTGCGACGACATGAGGCG
>DATLAD010000227.1:0-7183 GCA_035527575.1 Dehalococcoidales bacterium | reverse complement strand
CAGATTGGCGTAGGTGAAGGCCTCCGTGTCACCGGTGACGGATTTCCCGAAGATTTTCCAGCGGGAACCGGCGAAACCGGGGAACCCGGCTACGGGGCCGCTGGCGCATATGAAACAGTTCTCCGGGTCGAAGGCCCCGGCCTGCGGGGGCACCATTTCCCAGTAGAGCCTGGCCGCAATACCATGTCCTCCGATATATTTATCCGCATAATCGGCCGTCGGCCGCTTCGTTATCTTTCCATCCGATAAGTCTATATGTAAAATCTCTCCGGCGTAACCGAATTCAGACATAGGAAATTACTCCAATCTTGATTAGTTGGCCGTATTATATCGCGTTATATCGGCAAAATGCGAATTGATTCTATCTGGTGAAATGAAAGGTTATATGTTTACAGATTCTCTTCTAGGCTCTTAATAAAGTCTCTGGTAAACCGGTCCTTTTCATTATATGCCGCCTGTGATTCCGGTAAGGCGCTTTTGGGGACTTCGGCAGGGATTTGAATATGTTCAAGAATTTCCTGTAATGATTCGCCTTTTGATGCTCCTATCAAAAGACATTTAACAACAAAGAAAGTCTTGCCGCCCTCGAGATGATGAGCATCATGCAGGATTTTTCCCTCGAGTAAAACGGGTATATGGTCTCTTTGTGAATCCCAGGCAGCCTGCACGATTTTGGCTATTCTTTCTTCAGGGACTTTTTCATTATGGAGGAATTCAATAACCTTGCCCTCATCGATATGAATCACGCCGTGGAAGTACGCACCGAGCACGAGCAGTTCATCATCCGCGGAGTAATTGGACGCTATTATTCTCGCCTGCTTAATTACTCTTTCGATATGTGCAAAGTTATGCCCGATGTCTTTCTTTTCATAGAAAGGCACCACGAATTGTCTTGTTCTATTAACAATGTTCATAATTCAGTGCAGAAAGTCTGTACTGTACCTCTCCAATCAATCTATCATATTGTATAGAATATGCTATTTAATCCCGAGTTCTTTGAGCTTGGCGGCAGTCGGGGTGCCGTTCTTATCCCAGCCGCGTTCCGCGTAGTATTCATCGAGCATTTCATCGAGGTCTTTCTGGCTGATTAGCTGTCCTTTGGAAGCCCCCGCCTTGATGGGCTCGGTCATGAGGCGCCTGGGGAAGGTGTCATCTTTGCGACTGAAGCCCGCGCCGATATTGAACAGGCGGGCGACATTGTTCAGCCTTTCCCCGATTTTCTCGATATCTGCCGCGGTGAAATTCATGCCGGAGGCGGCGTTAACCAGGTCGGCGGTGTTCTGGCAGGCTATGGCGGGCACGGCCATATCGAGGAGGAAGGCGCACATCGTGGCGCAGTCGCAGGTGACGGCGCGGGTGTCCTGGTTCCACTTGGTCAGCCTGCCTTTACCTTTGGTGGCGTTTCTATCAACCTTCTCCGGGATGGGGATATCGAAGATTTCCTGGAAGGCGTAGCCCCGGTTATGGTCGGCGCCGGTATAGGAGGTGGCGTAGTTCAGGCCGTGGGCCTTGGCGCCCCTGACATCGTAGGCGGGCAGCTCCAGGCCTTTTATCTGCATGGCATAGTCCCCGGTGCCCTTGCCTATTTTCTCGGCGGCTTTTTTCGTGCCCTGCCCCAGCAGCGCCCCGAGTCCCTCCTGGTAGGCTATCTTCCGCAGCATCTCAATCACGGCGGCATGGTTGCCGAATTTCAGGTCGATGCCGTCGGTATCCTTCTTCGTGAGTATGCCCTTTTCGTAGAGTTCCATAGCCCAGCCGATAGCGACGCCCGCCGAGATAGTGTCTATGCCGTACTCGTCGCAGAGGCGGTCGGCGGCGATGACGGCGGGCAGGTAGTCCACCCCTACCGTGCTGCCCAGCGAATAGGTCGTTTCGAACTCGGGTCCCTCGCTGAGATAGCCGGCATAAGGCCCGGACGTTACCAGCTTTACCTGGCTGCAGCCCACCGGGCAATCGTGGCAGTGGGAGCGGGTGATAATCATTTCGTCCTGGGCTTTAAGGCCGAGCCCCGGTACCATGTTAATCTGTCCGGTGGCCGACCAGTTCTTGATGGAATAAATCCCCATTTCCGTCATGGCATCGACGACCATGGGCGTGCCCGCTTTGGCGAAGTGGGGGTAGAGCACGGGACTGTCTTTCATGGCCTTGTTCATGGCCTGCCGGGCTTTCCTGAAGCTTTCGGCGTCGGCGATATCCGGCCTTTTATGTCCGCGCACGGCGATGGCCTTGAGGTTCTTGGAGCCCATCACCGCCCCCAGCCCCTTTCTGCCCGCCGCCCGGCGCTCGTTGACGATGCAGGCCATGGGGACGACCTTCTCGCCGGCGGGGCCGATGCAGGCAATCCGGTAATTATGGTCGCCCAGCTCTTCCTTGATAAAGAGCTGGGTATCGGTGGTCATCATGCCGCTCAGTTTTTCGGCGCTCCGGAATTTGACCTCGCCGTCATTGATGGCGACATAGGCGGGCTTCTCAGCTTTGCCCTCGATGATAATCATGTCGTAGCCGGCCCTCTTCATTTCGGCGGGGAACTGCCCGCCGGCGAGAGCCATGCCGACGGCACCCGTCAGCGGCGACCTGGCTACCACGGCCATGCGGCTGGAGCAGCTGGCGCCCGTGGCTGTCAGGGGTCCCACCGCGAAGATGAGCTTGTTGGCTTTGTCCAGGGCGGGAGTATCCGGCTTAACCTCGTCGTAGAGGTATTTGATGCCAAAGCCGGCGCCTCCCAGGTAATTTTTAGCCAGTTGCTCGGGGAGAGTTTCTTCTTTGGCCGACTGTTTGCTTAAATCTATCCTCAGTATCTTGCCCGCATAACCACCTTTATACATGGCAGTTACTCCTTTCCAGTTTTCATCTAGTTACCGATGGCGCAAAGAGCCTTGATGAATGCATACCTTTCATTAACCACTTGTTGCAGTTTATCTATATCAGCCTCTTTTAAGTGGGCGAATTTACGCATCAGCTTGGTTAACTCCTGGACCGGCCTGGGACTAGCCGTTTCCTGGGTGAGGCGGAACTTGCCATTCTCGAATTCCCACAGCGGGAAGTAGTTAGTTCTTACAGCCATCCGGCATACTTGAATCGATGCATTACTTTCTATTCGCCAGCCCATATTACAGGGAGCAAATACATGAATATATACGAACCCTTCGTCTTTCTTTTTCTTGGCTATGAGCAGTTTCTTGGCGAAGTCCTCCAGGTGACTCGGGGTGGCGGTAGCCACATAGGCAGCTCCATGTAAGGCCATAATAAGGGGCATGTTCTTGGCTGGTGTTGGCTTGCCTTTGCTGGTAATACCAGCAGGTGTCGTGCTGGTAGAAGCACCCAGAGGCGTGGTGCTGCTTCTCTGGTAACCGGTGTTCATGTACCCTTCGTTGTCATAGCATATATAAATTATGTGCTCGTTTCTTTCTGCAGCACCGCTGAGAGGCTGGAAGCCAACATCGGCAGCACAGCCATCGCCGGTGAAGCATACTATGGTGACATCTTTTCCTATCCTGCGGAAATACCTGGAAATACCGGTGGCGCTGGAAGCGACTCCGGTCATCAGGCAGCTGAAGTAAGACAAACGATGCCAGGATCCCGTGTTCTGTCCGTAAAAAACAGGTGCCGAGCAACCGGGGCAACCGACCAGCACAATATCCTTTCCCAGAACTTTCGGTACAAATCTGGCAGTAAGTTCCAGTGTGCAGCCGGCACACCAGGCAAGTCCTCCAGCATACTGTTCCTCTTTTTCACTGAAATAGTCAAAAATCCTTGATTTTTTCTTCTCTTGCTGTGCCATTTTCTCCCTCACTCTTCCAGTGGTATCCAGGTCACCTCCTGGTAAGGTTTACCGCAGGCGGCGGCATAGGTCTCGTCGATTACCCTCTCTATATGTGGTACGGTTATATCCAGATTAGCCATCCCGTCAATATAGCTCAACATGGGCACTACACCAAACTCTGGCGAAAGCGCCCTTAGTTCCATATACGTTGGTCCGCAGTTCCAGCCGAAACAAACACTTCGGTCAATGACTCCGATTGCCTTCTTCCCTCTCAGGGCTTCAATCAAACGTTTGCGGGGAAAGGGGCGGAACAGCCTTAGCTTGATTAGACCTACTTTTATTCCTTCATTTCTTTTGGCATCAACCACTGTCCGTGCCGTCCCTGCAGCACCACCGGAGGCTATCACCATTATCTCAGCGTCCCCGGTGCGGTATTCTTCGATCTGGCCTCCGTAGCTCCGCCCGAAAAATTCCCCGAACTCTTTATCTATCTCGTCCAGCTTGGTGGTTACCCGCTCCATAGCCATACAGTGCTTATAGCGTAGCTCAACAAACCCAATCTCAATACCGTGGGTACCGCAGCCCAGAGGCTCCCCCGGGACCAGCGTGGGACGCTGCGGCTGCTGCTTTAAAGGTGCCAGGAACCGGTCAACATCTTCCCGGGCAGCGATTTCTACCGCCTGTGCCAGATAGGAGAGATAAAATCCATCGTAGTTTACCATCACAGGAAGCTGGATATTATAATCTTCCGCCAGCCGAAAGGCCATTATTATGGTGTCAAAAATCTCCTGACAATCTTCAACAATTATCTGAATCCACCCGGTATCTCTTGTGCTGATGATGTCTTGCTGGCCGCCGGAGACAGCCAGGATGCCAGGCGTTTCGCGGTTGGCGATAGCCATTACAACCGGGGCTCTGAAGCCAGAGGCCTGCTGTACGGCATCATACATGAAGGCTAAACCCCAGGAAGAAGTAGCGGTGAAAGCCCGACCACCGGTGATGCTGGCGGCAGCAACAACGTTCATAGCCGAATTTTCTCCCTCAACTTCTACCATCTCAGCATCAAGAATGCCATCAGCATGGAATGCGGAGAGCTGCTCCGCCACCTCGCTCATGGGAGTTATGGGGTATGAAGTCACGACATCTGGTCGGCAAAGCATTGCCGCGTAGGCGGCGGCACCATTGCCGGTTATCACCTTAACCTGACCTTTTTGAGCTTTCATCGGTAATTCTCCTTCCGGAATCATGGTAATTTCTCCTTTAAGATATGATTGACATAAAGTGACACACCTTATCAATCGAATACCATGCCGCCATTGACCATGATGTACTGTCCGGTAATGAAGTCGGAGTCCGCCGAGGCCAGGAACACGGCCGTGCCCGGCAGGTCGGAAGGCTCCTCGCGGCGCTTCAGGCATTGCACGGTGATATTGGCGTCGAAGGCTAGTTTGTTGCCGTCCTGGCCCAGGCTGGCCTCGGTGGCCGTGAATCCCGGGCCGATGCTGTTGACATTGATGCCGGCCGGGCCCAATGCCCGGGCCAGGCCCTGCGTCAGGGTATAGACGGCCGACTTGCTGCAGGCGTAAGCCAGCAGGTGGACGGTCCCGGCCACCTTGAAAACGTCCGACGCGATATTGATAATCTTACCCTTGCCCGCCTTAACCATGAGGGGGGCGATAGCTTTGCAGCACAGGTAAGTCCCCCGGACGTTCACCTCGAACATGCGGTCCCAGTCGGCCACCGTCCAGGCGTCCCACTCCCGCCGCCCGACGCCGTAATACATGGCGGCGTTATTGAGCAGGATGTCCACCCTGCCGTAAAGCCGCATGACCTCCTCGGCCATCTTCTGCGTGTCTTTTTCCTCGGAGATATCGGTCAGCATGGCAGCGGCTTCTCCGCCTTTAGATTTTATTTCTTTCACGGTGCCCTCGGCGCGTTCCAGGCTGATATCGGGGAGCAGTAATTTCGCGCCTTCCTCGGCGAACCGCAGGGCGAAAGCTTTGCCGAGGCCGCGGCCGGCCCCGGTGATGATGGCTACCTTGTCTTTTAATACCGGCGACATATCCGCCTCCTTTCAGAATGTAGATAGTTATAATCTATTTTAATTCAAGGATTTTATCAAATCTTCGGCGGTGGTCACCCATCCGAAGACCGACGTAACGTTCCAGATGGTTGCTTCCTGGATAAAATCCGGGCCGGAGTGGCCGCAGGCGTCGCTGACGAGCACGGGGAAGTACTCGTGAAAAAAGGCGTCGCGGAGGGTCGACTCCACGCAGACGTTGGTAAATAGCCCGATGAAGACGAGGCACTTGATGTTATTTTTCTTTAAAACATCGTCGAGTTCCGTGTTGACGAAGCCGCTATAACGGCTCTTGTTGACGACTATTTCTTCCGGTTCGGGCTTGAGTTCGCCGACTATCTCCCAGTCCCACGTGCCCAGTGTCAGGAACTTCCCCTTCAGTTCGGGGTGCCGGCGCATGGCTAACAGGCCGCCCTGTTTCCAGTAGTTTGGCGAGTCCGGTCCGCCGGAATCAGCGAGCTCAGGCCCGTAGGTCATCCTGAGATAGATAACCTTTATCTGCTTGCGCCGGAACGCCTCGATTACTTTCTTATCGACTTCTATGATGCGCTTCGCCTTAACCTCGTCGAGCTTACCCATGTAGTCGAACAGCCCGCCCTTTTTGCAGAAGGAATTCTGCATATCTACGACGATTAGGGCCGTTCTATCAATGTCCAGCTTGAGCGGTTCGGGTTTGGCTGATAAAATTACTTCCATGTCTTCCTGTCTCCCATCTCGGTAATTATTAAAACGCTATTTCCTCGTAAATGAGTGGTGTGCAACTGGGACTGATTTTACATCTCAGGCCGTTTAACGTCAAACCTGCGTCACGGCAGGCCGCATTGTTTGACAAAAATCAGAATACAGGTGTATATTCTAAGACGGAATTATCAGCAACCCCGGACTTTTTCAGTCCAGAAATAAATCAGTTTTTAAAAGCAAGGAGGAGAATAATGGCAAATGGCTTCATGGGAAAGATACTGTGGGTGGATCTTTCCAAAAAACAGCTAAAGGAAGAAAAACTTGACCCGAAGATGGGGCGGGATTTCCTGGGAGGTTACGGCCTGGGAGCCAGGATTCTGTTCAGCCGGCAGAAGGCCGGCGTCGACCCGCTGGGACCGGACGCCATACTGGGTATAACCACCGGTGTCCTCACCGGCACCGATGCAATGGGCGGCTCACGGTATATCATGGTGGGGAAATCACCGCTGACGGGGGGCTGGGGTGACGCCAATTCCGGCGGTAACGTCGGCCCTTACCTGAAATTCGCCGGCTATGATGCGGTGTTTTTCACCGGCATATCGGACAAGCCCGTTTATCTCTTGATCGATAACGGCAAGGCCGAGCTTAAAGACGCCGCC
>DATLAD010000226.1:0-10587 GCA_035527575.1 Dehalococcoidales bacterium | reverse complement strand
CGATAGACAAATTGATTGGAGAGGGCGAAGAGATTTGAGAGGGGGCTGGCGCCCCCTCTCGCTGCGCACTCCCCTGTTGGTTGGGAGTATATCTTGCGGGATAAGCTGAGAATGATACCGGGCGGCCTGGGTGGGAAAAGATAGTTTCATAATATCTTAACAATTATTTCGTATGCTATAATTATTAAGAGAAGGTATAGAAGAAATAGATATGAAAAGACCTAATTTTAAAACGCTGTTTGTCACTCTCGCCATTATCCTGACCCTGTCCCTGACTCTCGTAAGCGGCTGTATAACCATCACCGCGCCGGATACGACACCCCCGGCCCCCGCCACTACGATATCCACTCCGGAACCGATTAACCCCGAATGGGCACCGCCGATAACAGCCAACCGCACGGCGGAACTGCCCGGTATCGCCGACGTGGTAGCCCTGGTAAAGCCTTCGGTAGTGGCCATCAACACGGAGGTCATCTCCTACGACTTTTTTAATCGGCCATACACGCAGGAAGGAGCCGGCTCCGGCTGGATTATCGATGAAAACGGCATTGTGGTAACCAATAACCATGTCGTCGAAGGCGCCAGGACCATCACCGTCACCACGGATAACGGCGATTCCTATACCGCCGATGTCAATAACATAGCTACCGACCCCCTCAACGACCTGGCCATACTCAAGATAGATGCCCGTAACCTCCCGGCGCTCAAGAGGGGCAATACCTCGTCCCTGAGGGTCGGCGACTGGGTGATAGCCATCGGTAACGCTTTAGGACAGGGGATAAGAGCCACCGAGGGAATTATCAGTCGAAAGGGCGTTTCGCTGACGGTAGACCAGGGACAGACGCTTTACGACCTTATCGAGACCAGCGCCGCCATTAACCCCGGCAACAGCGGCGGCCCCCTGGTGAACCTTGCCGGAGAGGTGGTCGGCATTACCAGCGCCAAGGTCGCGCAGATTGGCGTCGAGGGCATGGGCTACGCCATAGGCATCGACACTGCCACGCCCATCATCCAGGAACTGGTCAACAAGGGATACGTTACGAGGCCGTGGATGGGGGTGGGTCTTTACACGGTCGACCAGACAGCCATTATGCAGCTAAAGCTTGCCGTAGACCACGGGGTCCTTCTGACACAGATTGTCGCCGGCGCTCCGGCGGATAAGGCCGGACTGCAAAAATTCGATGTTATTGTCTCCATAGGCGCCCAGGAAGTAAGCGAAGTACAGGAGTTCACGCGAATCCTGCATTCATCGGAAATCGGGCAACCGCTGGAAATAAAATACTGGCGCGGCAATAAGGAACACACTACCAGCGTAATACCTGCCGAGAGCCCGAGGCCGTAGGCTAACCGACCTTCTTGATGCCCAGCAACAAGTGGGCACCGATTATCTTGTGTTCTTCCTGCAGGTCGGCATCATCGGGGATGCCTTCTTCAATTTCATCCGCCAGCGTTTCCTGCCGGATATAGTCGGCAAAAGCAGATATCGTCTGCACAAAAGAGGCGTCACTTTCAAAATAGATAATAATATGGTCGGCTATTTCATAGCCGGCGGAGCGGCGCATCGTCTGCAAACGATGGACAATCTCACGGGCTATGCCTTCAGCTTCCAGTTCTATGGTGATATGGGTCGAGATAGCTACATTGTTGGTCGTCTCGCTGACGACAGCATAGCCCGACGCTCCCAGTCCGGCCACATTTTCAACGGATTCGTAATTCAACTCCTTAACGTTAAGCTCTTCCAGCACCAGCGGTGTAACACGCTCCAAGGCCTGCTTTTCCCCATCCGAAGCAACACCGACATATACAGTTTCCAGGGGCTGGCGCACCTTGATACCGGCCTTGCTCCGCGCCGATCTGCCCATGCTGCACACCTTCATCGCCAGGCGGTTATCTTCGGCCAGCTGCCTGTCTATTTTACTTACGTCCGCTACCGGGAAATCGGCCAGGTGCACGCTTTCCGGCTCTTCCGGGAACGCCGAGCATACCAGGTTCCGGTAAAGCTCCTCGGCGAGGAAGGGGGTAAAGGGGGCCATCAGCTTTGCCAGCGTCACCAGGCACCGGTAGAGGGTGTTATAGGCGGACAGCTTATCGGCATCATTCTCGCTCTTCCAGAAGCGCCGCCGACTCCGCCTGACATACCAGTTGGACAGGACATCGACAAAGCTTTCCAGCTTTCTGACGGCGTCGGTGGGATTATAGCCGTCCAGGGCCGCATCGACGTCGGCGATAAGCTGGTTAAGCTCGGAGATAATCCACCTGTCCAGCTCAGCTTCGGGCGCCGGAAACGTTTCAGGGGTCGGTTGATAGTTATCGATATTGGCGTACATGATAAAAAAGGAATAGACATTCCAGAGCGTCGAAAGGAAGCGACGGGACACTTCGTCCACCTGCTTCTCGTCGAACTGGCGCGGGTTGCCCGGTGCCGAGGCGGTGTACAAATACCAGCGCAGGGCATCGGCGCCGTATTTCTTAACGACTTCCCACGGCCAGACGACATTACCCTTGCGCTTGCTCGCCTTCTCGCCTTTGGCATCCAGTATATGTCCCAAACAGATGACATTCTTGAAGCAGGGCCGGTTGAACAACAAGGTGGATATGGCGTGAAGGCTGTAGAACCAGCCGCGGGTCTGGTCGACGGCCTCACAGATGAAGTCGGCCGGGAAGCGCCCGTCTTCGAGCAGAGTCTCGTTCTCAAAGGGGTAATGGTCCTGTGCCACCGGCATCGCGCCGGAATCGAACCAGCAGTCGATAACCTCGGGAACGCGCTGCATCCGGCCGCCGCACTTATCACAGTTGAAAGCTATTTCGTCGACGAAGGGACGGTGAAGGTCGAGGGGCTCTTTAAAGCCGGAAAAACCGTCTTTCTGCCTGAGTTCAGCCAGACCGCCGACGCATTCGAAAGCACCGCAGGAATCGCAGCGCCAGACCGGCAGCGGCGTGCCCCAGTAACGTTCGCGTGAGAAAGCCCAGTCGATATTGTTCTGGAGCCAGTCACCGAAGCGCCCGTACTTGATATGCTCCGGGTACCAGTTAATCTCATCGTTACCGGAGATAAGCCTCTCCTTCACGGCGGTGGTCTTGATGTACCATGTTTCCTTGGCGTAGTAGAGCAGCGGCGCCTCACAGCGCCAGCAGAAGGGATAGGTGTGTTTGATGGTCTCGCTGCGGAGAAGAAGTCCGCGGGATTTCAAATCCTCAATTATATCTTTGTCGGCGTCCTTGACGAACTTGCCGGCAAACGGATAGGTGCCGGTGATTTTACCCTGCAGGTCAACCTGCTGGACGAAGTCCAGCCCCCACTCTTTACCGGCCTCATAATCGACCTCACCGAAGGCGGGAGCGATGTGGACGATACCCGTGCCGTCATCCATCGTGACGAAATCGCCGCTGATGACACGGTAGGTCAGTTTTTTATCAGGCTTCTGAGCCAGTAAAGCACCACCCTCTTGGAATTTCAGCCGTTCCATGTCAAACTCATGGGGATTGTAGAGTGCCATATAATTTACTCCATTTATCGTGGCTAAATCACTTCCCTTCAGTTTGTACACTACCCTAGAACCACCAAGCCCAGTTGGTTCAAGTAAAGCTAAGGCTAAAATAAGATATTCGTTATCAACCTCAACCACAGCATATTCAGCATCAGCATCTACTGCCAGAGCCGTATTACCCGGCAGCGTCCAGGGGGTCGTAGTCCAGGCGAGCAAGTAAACAGACTTCTCTTGTAAGAGTTCATTTAGTCTCTTTTGGCCTTCAGATTCTAGTGTCAGAGAAGGAACAACCCTGAACTTTATGTAAACCGAGGGGTCTTCCGTGTCTTCCTTGTAGCCCTGGGCTATCTCGTGGGAGCTCAGGGACGTGCCGCAGCGGGGGCAGTGAGGGGTAACGCGGTAGCCCTGATAGACAAGCTCCTTGTCCCACATCTGCTTGATAGCCCACCAGCACGACTCTATGTAGTCGTTGCTCATGGTGATATAGGCGTTTTCAAGGTCGACCCAGTAAGCGACACGCTCGATAATCTTTTCGAACTCGTGCAGGTAACGGTTGACGCTCTGGCGGCACAGCTCATTGAAACGGGCGACGCCGTATTCCTCGATTTGAGTCTTGGAGGAGAAGCCGAGCTGCTTCTCGACCTCCAGTTCCACCGGCAGGCCGTGCGTATCCCACCCGCCGATGCGGGGAGCGTAATAGCCCTTCATCACCTTGTAGCGCGGGAGGGCATCTTTGAAAACGGAAGTCAGTACATGGTGCAGCGCCGGGCTGCCGTTCAGCGTGGGCGGTCCGTCATACAGAACGAAACGCGGCCCGCCCTTGCGCGCCTCAACGCTGCGCTGAAAAATATCGTTTTCTTTCCACCAGGGGAGGATTTTCTCCTCCATCTGAGGAAAATTAACTCTGCTGTTTACAGGATTAAACATAACCTGAACCCCCGTATCAAAATCTGTTTGCTACCCGATGTCATTACGAGCGAAGCGAAGTAATCCCGCCGAGACGTGTGTAGATATTGCTTCATCGCTACGCTCCTCGCAATGACAACCCTGGTATACCGCCACCATAATAAAAAAGCCTCGTCTTACAGGGACGAGACTCCTGATAAAGTTCCCGCGGTACCACCCTATTTTCCCGACAACGCCGGGACACTCTGCAGGACACGATTCATGTCCTCGTCACGGATAACGGTTGACGAAACCGACCAAGCCTACTCGCCGCCAGGGCTTTCGATTGGTAGCTCAGGAGTGATTTTCAGGGTAAGGATATGTCTGCTCGCACCGTATCAGACTCGCTAAATACCCTTTACCGCCCCTACTCTTCTCCGTCTCTGCCTTTCTCAGCTTTATGTTAACACAATATGTGAAGCAAATCAATAGTTTGGATAGTAATTGTTTAAAAATGTCATTCTCTGGCTTGACTCGATAATCCGGTCCACCACTCCCACCGAGATTCTTCGCTTCGCTCAGAATGACAGAGCGGGGATACCGGGTTCCCGTTTACGCGGGAATGACATAGTGGGGATACCGGATTCCAGCTTTCACTGGAATGACATTAAATTATATCAATAATGCGGAATCTTCTTGGGGATAATAACCACCTTGCGGGATTCGCCTACCCCGGTACTCTCCGTCATGACATCGAGGTCGTCAGCCAGGGCGAGGTGGATAACACGCCTCTCGAAAGCCGTCATGGGCTCCATGGTAAAAGGCATTTTCCGGGTCTTAACCTGGTCGGCCAGCCTCATAGCCAGGGCCCGCAGTCCTTCACAGCGGCGCTTCTTATAGCCTTCCACATCCAGGACAATCGGCAACCTCACCTGCATATTATGCACCATGATAAGCCTGACGATATGCTGTAAAGAGACCATGGTCTGACCGCGGCGCCCGATTAATATACCCAGGTCCTCACCCTCTATGTTGAGGCCGATAGAAGAGACGTTGCCATCCTCGTCCATAGCCGTGAACTCATCGGAAAGCACCACAGTCGCGGGAAGGTCCATCAGGTCCAGAAGCTTTTCCAGCACACCTTTTACCGTCTCGTAGATTTCGCTCTGCTGCTCAGGTATTTCCATTTCTACCTAACCTCTTGTTGATAACGGTCTTACTTCTTCCGTCGTTTCTGCGCCCTGTCCTTGCCCGGCTGATACCTCGTCTTACTCATTTTCGACGGTTGATAGGCATCTTTCTTCGACGGGTCGGTATCGGAAATAACGATATCCGCCCCGACATCATCGGTGGACTTTTTCATTTCGGAGGCATCGAACTTCAGGTATTTCTTCTCGCTATCGGTCGTCGCTTCCGGTGGTTTCCGGCGGATTCCGCCCCATCCGGTCACACGGTACTGCAAGACTACCCTGACGACGCTGTTAGCCACCCAGTAGAGGGCAAGTCCGCTGGGGAAGGATAAAGCCAGGAAGGCGAACATTATCGGCATCATCCAGAGCATCATCTGGCTCTGCTGCGCCTGCTTGGAGTCGGACGGTATGGTCATGGACATCTTCTGCTGGAGCCACATCGTAACACCGACCAGAATGGCCAGGATGAAATTGGGCTGGGCCAGGTCCAGCATTAAAAAGTCCCGGTTCAAAGGTAAAACAGAATAGACAATCGGCCATTGGTAAAGGTACTTTGAGAGATTCAGCAGGCCTTCCGGGGCTACCGCCAGAGCCAGCATAATGGCCTGGTAGAGAGCAATCCATACCGGCATCTGGATAATCATGGTGATGGCGCATCCGGCCGGCTTGACGCCGGATTCCTTGTACATCCTCATCTGTTCCTGGGACAGCTTCTGCTTGTCCTTGCCATATTTCTTCTGGAGCTCGGCTATCCTGGGCTGCAGGTCCTGCATCGCCTTGGAGGACCTTATCTGGCTCAACGTCAGCTTCAACATCAGGAGATTGACGATGACGGTCAGGGCAATGATAGCCAGACCGAAGTTATCGGCCAGGTAATGCGACATCACGATAAGGACGTTAATTACCGGCTGCTGGATTATCAGTTCCCAAGGATTCAATTAATTACCTCAATTCTTACTCTCTAAAGAGACAGCGCGTAATACGGCACCGGTGACGGCATTTATCCGCTGCAACAACTTGTCCTGCGTATGAATGTAGACGATTCCATCATAGACGGTAAGCGGGCCATCGATATCCTGCTCAAAGTCGGCCAGCTGCAGGATTTCGCCAGTACCCGTAGCCAGGGAATAGACCACGCCTTTCCTGGTGGCAAAGATAACGGTACTATCGACGACAGCCGGCCTGGATGATACCGGGGCATTAAGGTCGTATTCGGTCACCTCTGCCCCGGTGGCGACTTTAAGAGCATATACATTACCATCGAGGCAGGGGGCGTAAAGGACGTCGTTAACGATAACCGGCTCTGCCCAGAACCAGTTTTTACCTATAGACTTCCACTTAAGGCTGCCATCGGCGGCGTTCAACGCGTACATATATCTATCAAAAGACCCGATGTATATCACACCGTTATCCACCAGAGGCGTAGCGATAATGGAACCTTCCGCGGTAAACTCCCACTTAAGGCTGCCGTCGGCGGCATTCAGGGCGTACAGCTTCTTATCGAAAGAGCCTATATACAGCGTGTCGCCGTTGATGGCCGGCGTTCCCCATATCTTATCGCCGGTCTGGAACTCCCACAGGCTGTCGCCGGTGGCAGCATCAAGAGCATAGACTTTACCATCGTCACCGCCGATATATAGCTTACCCTGAGAGGCAAGGAGACCGCCGACAAACGGCTCCAGATTGCTCTCGCGGGGATAAACCCACCTGATACCCAGCGATGTGGTGTTATAGGCGTAAATTTTGCCGTTGTACCCGGCGATATAGACCAGTTCCCCGTCAACCACCGGCGTTCCATATACAGCCACCCCGGCGGACCCACCTCCACAACCACCTCCCATTGCCGGAGAACAGCCGAAGAGGCCCGGCTGGCTGACCGCCTTGAGGGGCTCACCCCAGAGGCGGCTTTCGTCAGCCAGATTAATTGATACCAGCCGGCCTTCCCGCGAGCCCACAAAGAGAGTGCCGTCGGACACTTTTCCCCCCGACCACCCAATCGGCGCCAGGCCTTTGACGCAACCGAAACCGAGCAGGCTTACAGCGAGAATCAATATCGCCAGGAGAACCACACGGCCGACCCGCCACTTACCCTTTAAATTCACCATATTCTCCTTTAAGAAATAAACTGCCAGGACTCATCGAGCTTCACGGTACCGGGTCATAGCCGCCCGGATTAAAGGGGTGACACCGGACGATACGCCTGATACCCAGACCTGTTCCTTTTAACATTCCGAATTTAGCTATAGCTTCGTACGTATACTGGGAGCAAGTCGGCATGAAACGACATGACTTCGGCATAATCCGGGACCACGTGAACTGATATAATTTAATTAGCTCCAGGGCTAACGCCTTCATATTCCCCCACAAATATACCGGCCCGGAACAACAGCTCCCTGACCGATTTCTCCAGATTCGTATAATCAGCACCTGCCGCCGGAGCACGGGCGATAAAGATGATATCCCAACCCGGCTGAAGCGGTGTTTGCCTTACTATCTCCCGCAATAAACGCTTTACCCTGTTACGGACCACCGCTTTGCCGACATGCCGGCTGACCGTAAAGCCATATCTGGACGATTCAAGACCGTTAGGCATGGCCTTTACCACTATCTCCCTGCCCGCCCAGGTCCTGCCTTCATTATAAACCAGCTCGAACTGGACTTTCCTGGTAAGATATTGTTCACCCCTCACGGCTGCCCCACCCCGGCAGTTTAATATCACCGCTAGACAACGGTCAGTCTCTGCCGTCCCTTCAATCGCCTCGATTTCAGGACAGCGCGGCCCCCACGCGTGCTCATTCTTTTCAAAAAACCGTGCTCGCGCTTCCTGGGAATACTCTTCGGCTGATATGTCCTTTTTGGCACTTTAACTCCCTATATATAATAGAGTATTTACTGAGAGAACGGAAAAAGCAAGAAACGATAAAATCCAGAGATATCAGCTCTTTAAACCGGTGCCCCCCATCTTGCGGATATGTGCCGGTACGTACGGCAACAAAGCCAGATGCCGAGCCCTCTTTATGGCAATAGCCAGGGCGCGCTGGTGCTTAGCGCAGGCGCCACTTTTACGACGTGGCGCAATCTTACCTCTATCCGATACGTAAGATCGTAGCAATGCCGGGTCCTTATAGTCTATGTTCTGTACTTTGTCCCGGCAAAAGAAACAAACCTTGCGCTTGGGTATATACCTCGGCCTACCCGGTCTCCTGGTCCTGGTATCTCTAGTCTGTGTCATTCTGCCCTCTATATTTTATTATGAATCCTCGTCTTTAATTAAAACGGAAGGTCTTCCGGGTCCATTTCCCCGGTGACGGCATCCTCCGCCTTCTCATCCGCAAGAACGGCCGACCCGCGCCTGTCCAGGAATATCACCCTGTTGGCAATCACTTCAATCTTGGAGTGTGGCTGTCCGTCCTGACTTTCCCAGTTCCTGGTATGTATCCTTCCCTCGGCGTAGACAAGCCGGCCCTTGGCCAGAAACTGATTGCACTGTTCGGCCAACCTGTTCCAGGCCACCACGTTAAACCATTCCGTCTCCTGGCGGCGTTCTCCCTCCGGGGTAGTATAGACCCAGTTGGTGGCCACGGAAAAAGACGTCACCGGTTTTCCGTTGGGAGTAAAACGCATCTCAGGTTCATTCCCAACATTCCCAATAATCGTCACTTTGTTCAGACTCGGCATTGCCTCTGCACCTCCCCGATACAACTCATGAGCTTGACAACCTGCGAAATTAACCGCCTACTTTTATTAAAAGATGCCGCAGAATCTCCTCAGATATCTTCAAGTTCGATTCGAGTTCCTTACAGCGTGCCGGGCTTAGCTTGAACCTGGCTAAAACGTAGTTACCCTCCTGGAAATGCTTCAGCGGATACGCCAGCTTCCTTTTCCCCCATTTTTCGACGGAGTCGACCAAGCCTTCCCGGCCGGTGATAAACTGGCTGATCCCATTTACTTTGCTCTCCAGAGCCTCATCGACTATTTCAGGGTTGATGATAAATACCAGTTCGTAGTCCTGTAACCTCTTGTCCTCTACTTTTTGTTCCTGTTTTTTTCGTGCCACGTTCCAATTCCTAAGCTAATTTTAAGCTATTATACCATAAACCAAAACCAGAGACAACAAAGCCGGGTCAGCCGCCAGAGTAAAATCCGGGAAAGGTCCACCTTGACATGGTATTCCGCCTTTGTTAGACTCTTTTATAAGGCCCCGTGGTGTAGCGGACTAACATGCCACCCTGTCACGGTGGAGATCGGGGGTTCAAATCCCCCCGGGGTCGCTGATTCAACCTTTTTGTTGACACTTGGTCTATACCCGGTCTTCGTTTCACTTCCTCTCAAGACAAACCATAAGCTACCTTCCTCTCTTTGGCATGAGCTTGCTGAGCGGCATGGGACAGAGAGCCTTCGGCAGTTAGCTAAAGAATACGGTGTCTCACATGAGGCCATTCGGCGAACCTTAGCTGTCATAATACCCCAGACGAAACTGACTGAAACATAACTTGCACAAGCTCCTATTGCAAGACTCGCCAAAACTATGACGGAGATGTGATAACAACTTGTCCTGCATCCTCGCTTAGCCATTAACGGAGAGGCCCTGAAATCGATTTTTAGATGCCTAAAATTCCTTTTCCGACCAAATCCCCCCAGGGTGGTTAAGGGCTTGACAAATGCCCAGGTGGATTGTAGACTGAGAGAGTAGAAGTTTAATAGCAAAATTTAGAACGGGGCGAGCAACCTTCGCTGAGAAGGTGACTTGCCCTTTCTTTATAGCTAAATAAAAACGGGGCGAGCAACCTTCGCTGAGAGGGTCACTCGCCCTTTCTTTTTTGGCGGTACGCAATGGTACGCATTGATGAGCGTGAAATCACAGGGAGTGCATCCTCTGGCAGTTTGTCCATCTGCCTGCCGCGCTGGTGGGCTCGAAGCCACGGCCTGCGGGGCGGTAGCATTGCAGTGATGGGTCTTAATGGCGAAGGTCGGCTCTTAGTTGAGCCGTAGAAAGAGGAAGCCGCGTAAAATGCCCAAAATTC
>DATLAD010000225.1:0-15226 GCA_035527575.1 Dehalococcoidales bacterium | reverse complement strand
CTGTTGATAAAGAAAACGACACCGGCGTGCTTCTCGTCGCTCACGCGGTAGGGGTCGTCGCTGCCCGCCTTTTCCGGCCTCACCACCCTGGCTCCCGGCGAATCGTTCAGCCCGATAAGGGGCACGCCCATATCCAGCGCCATCTCGTGTATTTTGTAGAGCTTCCGCCCGTGAATATAGCCCTGTGAGCCGCCGAAGACGGTGGCGTCGTGGGCAAAGACGCAGACCCTCCGCCCCTCTATCGTGCCATGGCCGGTGACGACGCCGTCTCCCGGCGCGCCCAGCCGGTATTTCACCAGCATGCCGAACTCGTTAAAGCTGCCCTCGTCTAGGAGAAGGTCGATGCGCTCGCGCGCCGTCAGCTTGCCCTTTTCGTGCTCCCGGTCTATCTTTTCCTGGCCGCCCCCCAGGGCAGCCATCTCTTTAGCCTCGCGAAGCTTTTTAATGCGCTCTTCCATTTTCTACCTCCCCGGAACGCTTTTTGCATATACGAACGTTAACTAGAATATATCTTCGTCCTTGACCCACGAAGGGAACCAGCGGTAGTGCTCGGGCGGGTTGGCTTTCTTCAGACCCTCGTAGGTCGCCTTGGCTAACATAATCGCCTCCCTCTTGCGGTGCAAACGGACTAATTGCTTGGATTCCAGAGCCAAAAGCACCCTGTCCAGCTCGGTGTCGCCGACAGCGAAGGCCTCTTTCAGGTCATCACGGCTCATATATAGGCCAGGGTTGACCCGGTAATCTTCGGCGAGGACGGCAAGCAGGCTGTCTTCGTCAATCTTGGAGAGCTTCTTCGGTTTTTCGGCACTGGTTATCGGCACCCCCAGTTTGCTGTGGCGAACGCGGCGCGGCATCTTGAAGTCGTCGGCCATCGCCTTCAACCCCATGCGGTAGATGGTCAGCTTAATAGCTTCGTTAGTTCCCCCCGCTATCTGGGCCACTTTGGACTCGTTTAAGATTCTTAGCAGCGGGTAGAATTTGGTGGTGCCGTCACCGCCCATAACCTGGATGGCTTCGACCCCCACCTCCACCGCCACATCGGTGTTGAAGACCTTGCATATGGAGCAGTCCACGGCGGCGTCCTCTCCCTTATCCAGCCGCTGGGCGGCGTAGTAGGTGGATAATCGGGCCAATTTTAACTTAGCCAGCATGTCGGCCACCTTGAACTGGTTGGTGGGGATATCAATGGTGGGCTTGCCGAACTGGATGCGCCGCTGCCCGTAGGATATGACGGCTCTCAGCGTCTCCCGCATGGAACCGAGCACTTGCGCCGAGACCAGCGCCCGCTCGTAGTTAAGGGCTAAGACCATCACCCGCCACCCCTCCCCTTCTTCCCCGATACGGTTGGCCGTCGGCACGGGCACATCGATAAGGCTCAAATAGCCGTTGGGCACGTTGTCGAAGCCCATCACCTCGTTAATCTTCTCGACGCTGAAGCCGGGCATACCCTTCTCGACGATGAAACCGCTCAGCTGGCGGTGGCGGCGTATATCTTCGGGGTCGTCGCTGGTGCGGGCGTAGAGCATGTATCTGCCCGCCGCGCCAGTGCCGGTGACAAACCGCTTCTTGCCGTTGATGATGTAGTTATCCCCATCGCGTTTGGCAAAGGTCTCGATGCCGGCGATGTCAGTGCCCACGCCGGGCTCGGTCATGGCCACCGCCCCCAGCTCCCCCTTGGCCATACGGGGCAAAAACCTCTTTTTCTGCTCCTCGGTGCCGAAGTCTATCACCTGGTGCCAGCCCCCCAGCATGGCGGCGCCGAATATCCAGCCCACGCCGGGCATGCGGCTGATTTCCTCGATGACGATGCAGGCTCCGGTGGCACCCAGCCCCATCCCCCCGTACTCTTTGGGCACTCCGGCGCCGAAGTAACCCTCGGCGGCTATGCTCTCTATAATGTCCCTGGGGAATTCCCGCTCCCAGAACGCCTCTTCGGCGCGCGGCATAATCTTATCGACGAATTTGCCCACCTCGCCCGCCAGCGCCTTATGCTCATCGCTCCACCAGCTAAACGCTTCCATATCTCCCCCCTGAAGTTTGCCATCAAGATGATAACGTAAGACGCCACGATTATCAATGCAGTCGGCTGTCTTTAGTCTGCCCGGTGGGCGGTTATAGGACCCGCCGGGGATTAGTGTAGATTTTCATGCCCCCATCCCTGACAAATCCTATCATTGTCAATCCGCACCTTTCGCCGATTTCGACTCCCAACTTTGTTACCGCCGTCTTTGTGGCCACAATCGGGATATTGGCTCGGCAAACCTTCGACACCATGTCGGAGGCCAGCCTTCCGGTTGAGGTCGCAAATGTATTACTGAAATCGATCTTATTAATCAATGCGTAGCCTATAATTTTGTCCAGTGCGTTGTGCCTTCCAATGTCTTCAGCTATGCAAATCGGTTCCGCCCCTTGTTTAAACAGTCCGGCCGAATGTATAGCCCCGGTTTCGGCATATATTTTAGATTTCAGGATCGCGTTGACCCCATCGAATATATCTTCTCTACTAACCTTAAAATCAGAATGTATCTCCGAAGACAGACTTACCTTATCTTCTTTCTCGAGCAAGGTTACTTCAGCTATATTATCTTTTAGTGTTATCGATTCTATGTCGGCTATATTCTCTATAATTCCCCGCCCGAATAGATGCCCGACGATAAACTCCTTCTCCATCATAGGCGTTATCATCGCTGTGGTAAAATGCCTTCCGTTCAGGCTAATTGATAAACCAAGTTCCGTTACTACTCTCTCCTCGGCCTTAGTAACTTCGGCATTCACCCTGGTATATTCAACCCACTCCACGCTTCTATCTTTTGACATTTTGTTTATATGGCCTCCGGCTTTCTCTAAATATAACAGCTTTAAGGCTGGCTGGCTAGTTCCGGTTCAAGGCTTTTGGAGAGGTTGACTAGGCCGTAGGTAAATGATAAAATTAATATAGCGTAAAATTAACGCAATACCGAATAGGAGACATACTGATGTTTCGTCCTAGGGCAGCTACGCTAACCCTTTACGGCGACTACGTCCTGCACAAGAGCGGTGAGATCGGGATTGGTAGTCTGGTCAGACTGCTCGGCAATTTCGGGCTATCGGAACAGGCTATCCGGTCGGCGGTTTCAAGGATGTGCCGTTCCGGTCTCCTGAAGGCAAAGCGTAACAACCGTAAAAGCTACTACTCGCTGACCAGCGAGGGGCATAGCTTGCTGACCGAGGGAGCACAGCGCATTTTCCAGCGCAAAGAATCCCACTGGGACGGCAACTGGAATATTGTTACCTACTCCATACCGGAACGCATGAGGCAGGCAAGGGACAGGTTGCGCCTCGAATTGGGCTGGATGGGCTACGGGGCGCTAGGCGAGGCCACCTGGATTTCACCCTATGACCTGACCAGAGAGGTGAAGAACCTGTTGCGGAAACTCAATATTGAGGAATATGTTAATATCTTCAGTGCCCAAAATCAGGGCGGCATTGACCCGAGGAAGATAGTCTCCCGCTG
Organism: Dehalococcoidales bacterium; assembly: GCA_035527575.1. Classification (GTDB taxonomy): domain Bacteria; phylum Chloroflexota; class Dehalococcoidia; order Dehalococcoidales; family RBG-16-60-22; genus JAFGPF01. The sequence goes on along the minus strand of DATLAD010000225.1, from coordinate 11,733 downwards.
CTGGGACCTGGGCAAGATATACCAGAAGTATGCTGATTTCCTGGCCGACTATCGCCCGAAGCTGGAAGAGCACCGGCAACGATTACAGGCCGGTGAAACTATCGAACCCAGCGAGTGTTTTGTAGCCCGTTTCAACCTTATCCACGAATACCGCAAGTTGCCCTTCTTTGACCCGGGCCTGCCGTTGGAACTGCTCCCCGCGAACTGGTTACGGCCCCAAGCAGCGGCTCTATTTGATGAATACCACGGCTTGCTCACCGAGCAAGCCAATGAATACTTCGACTCGGTTTCCGAGAACTACCGAGGCGCAAGGAGGGCTAAACACTTAATCGGAGGAGTTGTTTAGAGGCTAACTAACCTAGGGGGTAAAAAATGAGGTACGCAGAGACAGGGGTTAACCTAGAAATCGACCTATCCCGGGGAAGCATTGAGAAGGAAGGCTCCGACTCGGGATTAACCGAACTTCACCTGGGGGGTCTAGGCACTAACGCCAAGATACTATGGGATAGGGTTCCCCCTGAAACTAAACCATTTGATCCTGACAATCTACTGATATTCAGCGCCGGTCTTTTAGCCGGCACACCCGCTCCTGGTGCCAATCGTACCATTGTTTCCACCTTTTCTCCTCAGACCTTGTTAATGGCATATTCGATAATGGGAGGATTTTGGGCGCCGGAACTGAAATTCGCCGGCTATGACAAAATAATCATTCGCGGCAAATCCCCCGATCTGGTTTATTTGTGGATACACAATGACAAAATAGAAATACGTGATGCCACTCATCTCAAGGGTAAAGGCGCTCTTGAAACGGCGGAACTTATTAAACAGGAGTTAAAGGAGCCGAAAGCCCAGGTGGCGGCTATCGGCCTGGCCGGTGAAAATCGGGTCTTTTTTGCTTCCATCGAGCAGGGCAGGTCCAGTGCCAGCCGGGGCGGAATAGGCGCCGTTATGGGAGACAAAGGGTTAAAGGCGATAGCCGTTCGCGGAACAAAGGACGTCAATATTGCCCGGCCGGCTGAATTCATGGAGCTTTGTAACGAAGTCCTGAAATATATACAAAACCGGGGAGAAAATCCAATTAAGGGGGTACCGCCCATTTTAGCCGGGCTCGGGTCACCCCAGGAGATGTCAATACATGATGAGCAGTGGCACACCGCCAGTTTCGCCTGGGGCAATGCGCGCCACCGGAGAAAGGATTTCTGGAACAAGGAAATCGAAAAGAAGTGGAAGAAGACTCAGGACAAAGCGGTGGAACGGCTCATAAGTTGCTATAACTGTCCGATGAAATGCGGGGGAATAATTACCCACCCGAAACTTGAAAGATTCATGATGAAATGCTACTCGAAACTTACCTATACAATGGCGGCCATGTCGGACCTGGATTTTGGCTTTAGAATCGCCGGTCTGGCTCAGGAGTATGGAGTGGACGGATACACAACCCCGCAGGTTATGGCCTTCGCCATTGAGCTTTATGAAGCCGGCATTTTGACCGACCAGGACATGCCGGGATTCCCATCCGATAACGAGGAGAGATTCTTCTGGTTACTTGACAAAATTGTTCGGCGAGAAGGGATTGGAGATGCTTTGGCCGACGGTGTTTACTGGGCGGCTCGAAAGATTGGCAGGGGGGCCGAGGCCTACGACCATAATACTATTAAGAAACATGAGCAGATCCCCATCAAACTGGGGGTGCTGAACCCTATTTATTATCTCATGTGGGCCACGGGCGAGAAAATCAACATTACCCAAATCGAAGGGCAGATACCCCAGGCGCCTTTTGCTACTAAAGAGGAGAGAGAAGAGTTCGTAAAGGATTGGGTCCAGGTTCCTAAGGAAGAGTTCAAGGACTTTATCTTGAACTGGGAGCCGCGCACACTTCCATATTACCCGACTATTGAAGCATCCTGTGAACTTGTCGAATGGCAAGAGACCATGCATTACATTGACGACGCCACCGGGTTATGCGCCGGTTTGTCATCATTCCCCATTAAGCCTCCGTATCATATCCACAATTTACCGGTTTTAATCTCATCTGCCACCGGTATGGATATCGATGAAGCTAAACTATGGCAAATAGCCAAGAGGAACCGAACTTTAATCAGAGCCATTAATGCAAGAAGAGGCATGAGGAGAAAGGACGAGCGTCCTCCGGAGGACCATTGGCGGAAGAGATTCCCCGAGATGGAAGTTAAAATACTTGACGAATATTATAAATTTAAGGGATGGAATAACGAAGGTATTCCTACCAAAGAGACTTTAGACGAACTCGGTTTGGATTACGCTGGCCAGGACCTAGAACAAAGAGGGGTTTATAAAGAGGAAAAAGTCAAGGTAACTAAGCAGGCTTCCCCAAAAAGCAAAAAAGCGACGGTAGCTAAGAGGGCTTCCAAAAAAGAAAAAAGTCAGGGTAATAAAGAATGAAAAAAGTCAAAGTAATAAAGATCGATATCGATAAATGCAATGGTTGCCGGGCATGCGAGGCAATCTGCTCCGCCTTTCACGCCGAGCCAAAATATAGCAGCACTAACCCGGAGAGGTCCCGGATTCGGGTGCTTTTTGACCCACTAAGAGATATTTATGTTCCGGTATTGGCCGGTGAGTATACTGAAGCCGAATGTAATGGCAGAGACATTTATACGATTGACGGCAAGACATACGACGAGTGTAGCTTCTGCCGGGCTTCCTGCCCATCCCGGGACCTTTTCAAAGACCCCGATTCCGATCTCCCTCTAAAATGTGATGTGTGTGAAGAAGAGCCACCACTGCCGGAGCCATTATGCGTTCAGTGGTGCTTATCCGATGCCCTGACCTATGAAGAAAGGGAAGAGGAAGGAGAAGAAGAAGAGAAGCGGGAGGAGATGGAGGTAGGATTAGAATCATTAGTGAAAAAATACGGAGCGAAGGCGGTAATGGATACCGTTAGCCGGATTTCAAAGGAATAAAACACTAAGGCGAAAGAAGAGGATAAAAGATAGTGGAGACTGTAGCCCCCTTCAAAGAGGCAATAGATGCCATAAAAGAGGCCGGCGGAGAAGCCTTCACATTATGCTATCAATGCGGATTATGTGATACGGTTTGTCCCTGGAACAGGGTTAGAACCTTTAGTATGCGCAACATAGTCCGACAGGCTGCCTTCGGTTTGCCCGAGATAGAAGGTGAAGATATATGGCGTTGCACTACCTGCGGAAGCTGCCCTCAGCAGTGCCCCAGGGGAGTGGGAACGATAGACGTCAGCATATCTTTTCGCCGGATTGCCTCGGAAGCAGGGATTTCTCCGGCTCCAATCCACACCGCGAGTGCCAGCCTGGCGGCTGAAGGCAACCCCTTGCGTGAAGAACGAGCCAAGAGGGCGGATTGGGCGGAAGGTCATTCCGTAAAACCTTTCACCGAGGGGATGGAAATTCTGTATTTCCCCGGCTGCTACCCCAGCTATGACTCAAGATTAAAGAAAGTAGCTATTGCCACAGCCAACATCCTTAACAAGGCAGGGGTAGATTTTGGGATACTGGGTGCCAAGGAGAATTGCTGCGGAGAAAGCATCCGCAAGACGGGCGATGAGGCATTATACAAACGTCTGGCCAGAGAAAACATTAAAACTTTTATCGATAACGGGGTGCATAAAATTCTCGTTTCCTCCCCCCACTGCTACCACACCTTCAAAAACGAGTATCCCGAATTTAATGCCCACTTTGAGGTGGTTCATATCTCCCAGTATATATTAGAGCTTATTAACGAGGGAAGATTAAAGCTCACCAGGGAATACGGCAAGAAAATCACTTATCATGACCCGTGTTACCTGGGTCGGCACAATGGCATATATGACGAACCCCGGGAAGTTTTAGGGAAGGTAGCCGGTTTAGAACTGATTGAGATGGCCGATTCGCGGAAAGACAGCCTCTGTTGCGGCGGGGGCGGAGGCAGGATTTGGATGGACACTCCAAAGAGTGAAAGGTTCTCCGACCTCAGATTAAAACAGGCCATTGAGGTTGGGGCCGAGGTGCTGGTCACCTCCTGCCCGTATTGCATCGTTAATTTTGAGGATAGCCGGTTAACCCTGGAGGATAGTGAAGTCATCGAGATTAAAGACATCACGGAAATTATCCAAGAGGCGATTTAGAGAACCGAATAAACCTGATAAGGACGGAAAATGGTGGAAAAAGAACCAGTCGAAGGACAGTCTGTTAATAGCCCCGAAGAAGGTAATATCGGCGATGTTATGATTGTCGGTGGAGGTATCAGCGGTATTCAAGCCTCCCTCGACCTGGCTGAGACGGGTTTCAAGGTTTACCTGGTTGAAAAATCACCGACTATTGGCGGCAAGATGGCTCAGCTCGATAAGACCTTCCCCACCAATGACTGCTCCATGTGCATTGAATCTCCCAAGTTTATTGAATGTAACAGACACCCCAATATAGAGATCCTGACCTATACTGAGGTTGACAGGGTAGAAGGGGAAGCGGGAAACTTCAAGGTAACCCTGATTAAGAAGCCCAGATACATTATAGAAGATGAATGCCGGGGTTGTACTACCTGTACCGAGTACTGCCCGGTCAAGATCCCCGATAAATATAATCAAAACTTATCTTTGAATAAATGTACCCATATATACTTCTCTCAAGCAGTTCCGCTTGTCACCTATATAGACCCTGATAGCTGCCTTTACCTCCAAGACGAGAAATGTAACATTTGCGTAGGAGTCTGTAAGAATAACGCCATAGACCTTCATCAAAAGGAGGAGAAGGTAGAAGTAGAGGTAGGGGCGATAATTCTGTCTCCGGGCTATGAGGCATTTGACCCCAAGCTGAGGGGCGACTATGGCTACGGAAAGATGGAGAACGTGATAACCAGTCTTGACTTTGAACGAATATTATGTTCCACCGGGCCTTACGAAGGTGAACTAAGGCGCCCTTCTGACGGGCAGAATCCGAAGAATATGGCCTGGATTCACTGCGTCGGTTCCAGACAGGTTATCCCGGGCGGTAACAGCTATTGTTCCGCCGTATGCTGCACGTATACTCAGAAGCAGGTGATTTTGGCAAAAGACCATGACACTGATATTAAGGCTACTATATTCCATAACGATATCCGGTCATTTGGCAAGGATTTCGAGCGATTTTATCAAAGAACAGAGAACCTTCCCGGGGTTCGATTTATAAGAAGCTACGTATCAATAGGGAAAGAGCTGCCAGAAAGCAAGAATGTAACCATAAAATACTCTACTACCGATGACGGAGTAAAGGAAGAGGAATTCGATCTGGTGGTATTATCCGTTGGGTTGAACCCTCCTGATGATGTGGAAGAATTGGCTAATAAGTTCGGCATCGAACTCAATGATCACGGATTCTGTAAAACCAATCCTGTTAATCCTATTGAGACCTCTCGCCCGGGAATTTTTGTCAGCGGAGCCTTCCAGGGTCCTATAGACATCCCCGAGTCGGTTATGGCAGCCAGCGGGGCTGATGCCCTTTGCAGTCAACTCCTTGCCTACCGGCGAGGGAAGCTGGCCAGAGAAAGGGTATATCCACCGGAAAGGGATGTCTCAGGCGAGGAACCCAGGGTGGGGGTCTTTGTCTGTCACTGCGGAGCCAATATCGGAAGAGTGGTAGATGTTCCTTCCGTAGTTGAATATGCCTTGACCTTAGACAATGTTGTCCACGCTCAAGAAGACCTCTTTACGTGTTCTACCGATGCTGCCCGGAAGATATCAGACGCAATCATAGAAAAGGGACTCAATCGTGTGGTTGTCGCCGCCTGTACCCCCAGGACACACGAGCCGCTATTCCGGGACACGGTTCGCGAAGGGGGACTCAATCCATATTACTTCGAATTCGCCAATATAAGGGAACATTGCTCCTGGGTCCACTCTCGGGAAAAAGAAGCCGCCACCGCAAAGGCAAAGGATATAGTTCGGATGTCGGTAGCCCGGGTTGCCCTTCTACAGCCTTTACAGGAATTCGAGCTGCCGGTCGACAAAAGAGGGTTGATAATCGGAGGAGGCGTGGCCGGAATGACCAGTGCTCTGAGCTTAGCCAACCAGGGATTTGAGGTTTACCTGTTGGAAAAGGATACCGACCTGGGGGGAATAGCCCGAAGAATTCATTACACCCTGGACGGAATGGATGTTCAGGCATATCTGAGCGATACCATACGCAAGGTTTACCAACACCCCCTGATTCATGTATCTACCGACGCTACCATCACGGAGGTCTCCGGTTATGTGGGGAATTTCATAACCAAGGTGACGTCCGAAGGCAGGGCCAAGGAGATACACCATGGAATAGCCATCATCGCCACCGGTGCTGAAGAATATAAACCCACCGAATACCTTTACGGGAAAGATGACAGGGTATTTACCCTGCTGGAGTTAGAGGAGCAAATCGCCAAAGGAGAAGAAAAGGTGATTAACTCCCAGAGCGTGGTGATGATCCAATGTGTAGGCTGCCGGCAGGAAGACAGAAATTACTGCAGCCGGGTATGTTGCAATAACGCTATAACCTGCGCCTTGAAACTAAAAGAGAAAAACCCCGAGATGGATATCTACATTATCTATCGAGATATAAGAACCTATGGGTTTGCCGAGGACTATTACCGGGAAGCGGCCAACCGGGGAGTGAATTTCATCCGCTACGAGCCGGAAGATAAACCCCAGGTGGAAGCCGTTGAAGAGGAAGGTAAGAATATTCTAAGGGTTACCGTGACCGACCCTATTCTAGGCAAGAAGATTGCTATAGATGCCGATTCACTCGCTTTAGCTGCCGCCATTATTCCTTCAGCATCAAGCAGTGAAATATCCAAGTTATTCAAGGTGCCTCTAAATCCGGACGGTTTCTTCATGGAAGCCCATGTAAAATTACGCCCTGTAGACTTTGCCGCCGACGGTATTTTCCTCTGTGGGATAGCCCACTATCCCAAGCATATATCGGAAACGATTAGCCAGGCTTATGGAGCTGCCGGCCGGGCGGCAACCATCCTTTCCAAGGATTCGGTCACAGCCTCCGGCGCTATTTGTGAGGTAGATGAGAGTGCGTGCGTAGGGTGTGGTCAGTGTCAGGAAGTTTGTAAATACGGCGCTATAGAGCTTCACGATACACCGGAAGGCAAAAAGGCCAGGGTTATTCCAGTCCTCTGTAAGGGAGATGGTCACTGTAATTCGAAGTGTCCCACAGGGGCTATTACCTCGAAACACTATACTGATGAGCAGATATTCGCCGAAATCGACGCGGCGTTTCCGGCCCTTGTCAAAGTCCACTAATAAACATAGCAGGGTTACTCTTTAGGAGCGAGCTAAAAGATGGTTGTAAGACACGATTTTGAACCAAAGATTTTAGGATTTTTGTGTAATTGGTGTTGCTACGCAGGGGCGGACCTTGCCGGAGTTTCCCGATATCAATACCCGCCTAATATAAAGGTGATAAGGGTGATGTGCTCCGGCAGAGTCGACCCGTCATTCATTTTCCGGGCTTTCGCAAGAGGAGCCGACGGAGTGCTTATCGGCGGTTGTTGGCTTGGCGAATGCCATTATGTCACCGAAGGTAATTACGAAGCCGAAAAGATGACAAACCGGAGTAAAAAATTACTGGAAGAGATGGGGTTGAGCCCGGACAGATTGCGTATTGAATGGGTGTCTGCTTCCGAAGGAATTCGTTACGCCGAAATTATTACCAACTTCACCAAGCGGCTAAAGGAGTTAGGACCTCTCGGGATAGGCGAAGGCAAAGACCTGGAGCAGTTAAAGCTGGATATTGAAGCGGCTGAAAGTCTTATCCGCAGGAAGCTAGTCTCATACTATATCGACCCGGATAAGTGCCAGGCCTGCATGATTTGCCTTAAGAAATGCCCTGTAGGGGCTATCGTAGGTGGCAAGAACCAGATCCACGTCATCGACCAGGAGAAATGCATAGGGTGCGGGATTTGCTCTCAAAGTTGTCCCCCCCGCTTTGGCGCGGTAAAAAAGATTCTGGATGAGCCAGTTCCTCCTCCCCTCCCCGAGGAGGCCAGAACCATAGTCAGAGCGGGTGAAGGCAAGACAAAGAAAGAAAGTTAAATTTAGTATATTTTCCCCGCCGCAACCGGAAAAAACTTCACCCCTCCCACCCGAGAAGATAACCATGGTTCAATGGTGCCCGTCGGCTTACTTCTTTTCCTTAACCAGGTATTCCTCCGGGTTCTGGTCGAAAGCTTTCTTACAGCCCACAGCACAAAAATAGTATTTCTTGCCCTTGTACTCCGAGGTAGCCGCTGCCTTCTTCTCGTCAACCGTCATCTTGCATACCGGGTCAATGGCCATGGTAATACCCCCTTTGATTATTCGGTAAATTGGGCCGGCTTAAACCTTCTTAACCGCAGTGAGTTAAGTACCACGGTGATGGAGCTGGCGGCCATAGCCGCCGCGGCCAGGATTGGATTGAGGAAACCATAATCGCCCAGAACGAAGTGAAGCCCTGAGGGAACACCGGTATTGCCGAAGGCAAGATAAAGTATCCCTGCCGCCACCGGGATAAGAACGGTATTATAGGCAAAAGCCCAGAAGAGGTTCTGCTTAATTGTCCTTATAGTACGCTTGCTCAGAGATATGGCGGTGACAATTCCCTCTAAATCGCCGCTAATCAAAGTAATATCTCCGGTTTCCATCGCCACATCGGTGCCGGTGCCGATAGCTATGCCCACATCAGCCTGAGCTAAGGCTGGGGCATCGTTTATCCCGTCACCTACCATGGCCACTACCTTGCCTTTCTCCTGCAGCCTTTTGACCTCCTGAGTCTTATGTTCGGGAAGTACCTCAGCCAGTACTCGGTCAATGCCCACTTCCCGGGCAATAGCCTCAGCAGTGCGCCGATTATCCCCGGTGAGCATGACTGCTTCAATACCCATCTTATGTAGCTCTTCCAGCGCCTCTCCGGCATTGGGCTTGAGGGTGTCAGCCAGAGCGACGATTCCCATCACCTGGCTATCCACACCTAAAAACATCACCGTCTTGCCCTTTTCCCAGAGGCGCTGGGCTTCCTCCTCCAATCCATTCAGAGAAAGACCCCTGTCCTTTATTAACTTGAGGTTACCCAGCAGGACCTTCTTGCCTTCGACTGAAGCTTCAACGCCGTGTCCCGGGATAGCGTTGAAATCCGAGGCGGGAGATATCTCCAGCTTCTTCTCTGATGCCGCTCTAACTATAGCCTCGCCCAGCGGGTGTTCCGAGCCATGTTCAGCCGAGGCGGCCAGCCGGAGAACTTCATCCTGGGAAGAAGAGGGGATGACAACGATATCAGTTACCCTGGGTTCACCTTGGGTCAGGGTACCGGTCTTATCCAGAAGCACGGTATTTATCTGGTAAGACCTCTCCAGCGCCTCGGCACTCCTGATGAGTACACCGTGCTCAGCTCCTCTACCGGTGCCTACCATAATGGCCGTTGGAGTTGCCAGCCCCAGAGCGCAGGGACAGGCGATAATAAGAACGGCGACAAAGTTAAGGAGGGCAAAGGTGAGGACTGGAGGTGGTCCCACAAAATACCAGATGATAAAGGTAATTACGGCAATACCGATGACTATCGGCACGAAATAGCTGGCGATAACATCAGCCAGCCGCTGAATAGGCGCCTTGCTTCCCTGTGCCTCTTCCACCAGGCGGATGATTTGAGCCAGGGTTGTATCCTTGCCTACCTTGGTCGCCTGGAACTTAAAGCTACCGGTCTTATTAATGGTGGCGCCAATAACCTCGTCGCCTACCCTTTTCTCCACCGGGATGCTCTCGCCAGTAATCATCGATTCATCAAGAGCGGAGTACCCCTGGCGAATAACGCCGTCAACGGGCACTCGCTCCCCCGGCCGCACCAGAATGAGGTCTCCAACCTCGACATCATCAATGGGGATTTCAATCTCTCTTTTATCACGAATGACCAGAGCCATCTTTGGCTGCATACCGACGAGCTTCTTTATCGCTTCTGAGGTCTGGCCTCTGGCCCTGGCTTCCAGAAAACGCCCCAGCAATATCAAAGCGATAATCATAGCTGCGGTATCGAAATAGACGTCGGCGCCGCGCCCGGTAGTAGCGAAAAGACCGGGGAAAAGAACAGCGACGACACTGTAGAAGTAAGCGGCTGAGGTGCCTACCGCCACCAGGGTATTCATGTCGGCCGTTCGGTGCCTGAGCGCGCCCCATGCCCCCCGATAGAACCTCAAGCCTGCCCAGAACTGCACCGGTGTGGCCAGGGCCCAGAGCAGATATGACTTTCCAGCGAAAGAGGGACTCCAGGGGAGGCTGAGAGCCAGGATTATTAAGCCGAGGACAGCGGCCAGGATAAATCGGTTTCTTATCTTTCGAATCTCTCGTTGGGAGGCGGTGGTAACATCCTCCAGTGTTTCTGCCTCCGAGCCCAGTTCATAACCGGCCTCTTTTACTGCCCGGCGCAGGCCGGCTATTTCCGTACCCTCAATATATTCTACAATAGCTTTCTCCGAAGCCAGGTTGACATTGGCCGAAATCACCCCGGGCACAGTTGACAGAGCCTGCTCGACGCGGGCAACGCAGGAGGCACAGGTCATCCCGCTTACCGGAAAAATGGATTTCCCGGTCGCCATCCCGTAGCCCAGTTGAGAGATAGTATTCTTAATTTTAGAGAGGTTTACTCTGGAGGGGTCATATTCTATAGAAGCCTTCTCCGCAGCGAAGTTTATCTCGGCTCGTTTCACGCCGGGTATCTTCGCCAGGCCCTTCCCGATGGTGGCAGCACAGGTGGTGCAGGTCATGCCGGTTATAGGGATATTAGCCTTCTCCGATTTCGTAGTTTGGTTCTTATGACGTCCAGTCTTTGCCATGTCTTTCCCAGCCACTACTTGTGCCTTTTCCTCACATAGACTTTGATTTTACCACTTTATTCCTCACCCGGCTTAATGATATCACTGATTACCTTCATCATCCTCAACGATGACGGCGTTCTCCAACCTGACTTGGTCGTCCAGTGTGGACATTGTCTCTAGGCTCAAGCCCCGGAGCCTTTTCTTGAGGAACGAGGTCAGCGGCTTAAGCTGCAAATCTGTGGTCATCAAAAAATCTCCTTTAAATAAAAAATGGCACCCTCATTGTACCATCGTTGGCAGAGCGCACCAACTACACTTTAGACGATTAGCCTGGAGTTGTCAATAGTTATTTACCCACAATATTCCGTCTCCTTTTCTAAAGCCAACTAGCTTTGAATTATACCCTGCCGCTACCCCCGGATAACTCAAGGCAGGAGTCTGTTTCGGTTCTAGCTGAACCTGGAAGAAGCCAGCTTTGAAGAGAAAGCAGAACTTATAGCACGTCTGGGTGTAAAGGTAATACCTGCTGAGGATCTTAAGACGCGCCGTATCTGCTGTAGACTAAATCTGGATAATACTCAAAAAAAGGAGGTGAAAATGGTTTAACAAAAGTGACCTTTGGTGGGCGGTACTGGACTTGAACCAGTGACCTCTTGCGTGTGAAGCAAGCGCTCTAACCACTGAGCTAACCGCCCCGAACCTGTATATTTTAACCTCAAAAATCGGCTTTGTAAACTCAAAGGCCTGATAGCAATCGGCTTTATGTCAATAACGGGCGCATTTCGTATTCATATGCATAGCTAATGCCTAGCTATTGCATATCTAATGCATTAATGCTATAATACCGAAATATACTTAATAATTATGAACGGAAACCTGCAGCAAATCAGGAGAACACGGGTCCTGTCCCGCAAGGAACTGGCGCGAAAGTCCGACGTCGAC
>DATLAD010000224.1:0-3752 GCA_035527575.1 Dehalococcoidales bacterium | reverse complement strand
GTCGACGTGCTGCTGCTGCCGGTAGGCGGAGTGTCCACCATAAATGCCGCCATGGCCGCCGAGGTTATACGCAAGCTCGAGCCTAAGGCGGTAATTCCCATGCACTATAAGACACCGGTACTGGACCGCGAGTTAGACCCGGTGGAGGATTTCCTCAAAGAGATGGGCATGGGGCAAGTCGAACCACGGCCCAAGCTCTCCATCAGCAAGTCGAACCTGCCCATCAGCACACAGGTTTTTGTGCTGAGTATCTAGTAATTTGCAGTAACCCCCGCCGCCCCTTTTCGTTTGATATCTATTCCCACCCTGACCGCCCAGTAACATTCTCTGCTTATCCCGTAGGTTCATACCCCACCCACCAAGCAGGGGAGTGCATGGCCCCCTTTAAATTCATATAGGGTGTCTGAGAGGGGTGAAACCCCTCTTTTTATACTTCCCCCTCTCCTGACAAAATAATCAAGGGTACTCTCCAGTCTTACCGTTTGGAGAGGGGGACACAGGGGGAGAGGTAGAAAAGAATCATGGTTTCTTGAGTTGTTAGCGCAACTGCGCAAATGCGTAAATACTGAAGCGCCTTGACTCTATAGCCACGCGGGGATGCCTGTAAAAGGGCTTATTCAGCGCTGAGGAAATCCAGCAATAGGCGGTTGAAGGCTTTGCTGTTCTGCTGATGTGGGGCGTGCCCGTAGCCCGGCAGTACCTCCAGCCGTGACCCCGGTATCAATTTCTCCGCACGGCGGGCGAGAGACACCGGCAGATAGGGGTCGTGGCGTTTCCAGATGAGGAGCGTCGGCGGTGTCAGTTTAGCCAGCTCTTCAATACTGACCTGGTTATAATCATCCCCTTCCTTCACCAGAAACCTCGGATAAGGCTGCGGTCGCCTGAGAAGCTTGCGCAGCGCCCAGAATGCTGTATATAGGGCGGAGCCGAACCCGGTCATTTTACCGAGTCCGGAGGCGTCGATAAGAACCAGCTTACGTGCCAGTTCATGATTCCGGAAGGCGACATCCAGGCAGACTCTGGCCCCGAAGGAATGCCCCACGAGAACCGGCTTTTCCAGCTGCAGCGTGCCGATAAATTCCAGCATGAAATCGCTGAATTCGGAGAGGTAGTAGCCTTCCTCTTTCCTGCCGCTCTGCCCGAACCCGATAAGGTCGGGTGCGTAGAGGGTGTAGCGGTCGGCCAGGGCGGCCATCGTGTCGACCCAGTCGCGGGAATCGCTGGCGCCGCCGTGTATCAGCACGACGGGCGGGCCGACGCCGGCTTTCAGATAGTGTGTCCGGTGGCCGTTGACGTTCAGCTTGAGCCCCTCGATGCCTGCCTGCCTGTTTTTAATCTCCTTTGTCACTGTGCGTAGCCTCTATCTTTATAAAATTGATAAATCCTTCAAGCAGGCGGGATACCACCCTCTCCTGCCGGTAGATGCAGTAGAAGTCCCGGCTCAGGTGCAGTCCGCGTACGCCGACCTGCCGCACCAGGGCCAGCGCCAGGCTCTTTTTGATGGCCAGGTTCGATACGAAGGCGATGCCAGCCCCGGCGGTCACTGCCGAGACGACAGCCTGTGTGGTCCCCAGGATGAGATTGGGGATAAACTTCCTGAGGTCGAGCCCTGACTGGGACAGTCGACTTTCCAGGCTGCGCTGCGTGCCCGAGGTGGCCTCGCGGAAGATGAATGGCTCGCCTTCCAGTTCGTCCGGCGATACCTCGCCTTTCCGGGCGAAGGGATGTTCCGGGAAAACAATGAGGACAATCTCGTCACCGGCTACCTTGAAAGACGCCAGATCCCGCCCTTCCGGCGCCATGCCGCAGAATCCCACTTCGTAGGTATTGTCGCGCACCCTGTTGATAACCGCGAGAGAATCGGAGATGTCCACCTGGATTTTCACGGCCGGGTGCCGCTGCTTGAACTTAGCCAGAAGCGGGGGCAGCAGGAACTCGCCGGGGATGGTACTGGCGGCGATGAGCAGGTCGCCGGAAACTTTCTCCCGCATCTGCTCCAGGTCGTGCTGGAGGAGGTCGCGCTCCGACTCTACGGACTCGGCGAAACGAAGCAGGCGCTTGCCGGCGGCGGTCAGGGTAATCGCTCTCTGGGTGCGGTCGATGAGGCGCATGCCGAGCTGGTGTTCCAGTTTCTGAATCTGGAAAGATACCGCCGGCTGGCTGACCCCCAGCTTCTTGGCGACCTCGGAAAAGCTGCCGAGCCTGACGATTTCCTGGAAGGTTTTAAGGTGGTCTATATTCATGATATTTGTTTGTATTATAAGAATTATTTATCTTGCACTAAGAAATATCTTATGATATAATCTCCCAAGATTATTTTATGGCATTAAGAGCAATACATCAAGTGAAAGAGGGCCTCCCTTGAATAGAAAGAGAATTTTAATAATAGTCGCCGGGGTGGTTTTCGGGGTGCTGGGTGCCCTGATGGTCAACTGGGGCAACCCCGCCAACATGGGCATCTGCGTGGCCTGTTTTATCCGGGATATTACCGGCGCCCTCGGCCTGCACCGGGCCGGCGTGGTGCAGTATATCAGGCCGGAGATTATCGGGTTCGTTCTGGGGGCTTTTATCACCGCTTTCGCCTTCCGCGAGTTTCGCGCCCGGGGCGGCTCTTCGCCCATAATCCGCTTTCTGCTGGGAGCCTTCGTTATGATCGGCGCCCTTGTGTTTCTGGGCTGTCCCATACGCATGATGCTGCGGCTGGCCGGCGGCGACCTTAACGGTATCACGGCGCTGGTGGGCCTTATTGCAGGCGTGCTTATTGGTATTTTCTTCCTGAAGAGGGGCTTCAACCTGGGACGTGCCGTTAAAGTCCACGCTATGGTCGGGTGGATAATGCCGGTACTCATGGTGGGACTGCTTCTCCTGGCCATTTTCAAGCCCGGTTTTATCTTCCAGAGCGAGTCCGGGCCGGGTTCTCAGTTTGTGCCGATTGCCGTGGCGGTTGTCGTCGGGCTGGTAGTGGGTTTCCTGGCCCAGAGGACGAGGATGTGCTTCGCCGGTGGGTGGCGCGACCTTTTTCTGGTCAGGGACACCTATCTTTTCAGCGGAATCGCCGCTTTCTTCGTGGCGGCCCTGGTAACGAACTATATCGCCGGTAACTTCGGCGCCGGGGGTATCTATCACTGGGGATTCACGGAGCAACCGATAGCCCACAACAACCACCTGTGGAATTTCCTGGGCATGGGGCTGGTAGGCCTGGCGGCTACTTTGCTGGGCGGCTGTCCGCTGCGACAGCTGATTCTGACCGGCGAGGGCGATTCAGATGCTGCCGTGACCGTACTCGGATTGTTCGCCGGGGCGGCTATCGCCCAAAACTTCTCGATGGCTTCGAGCCCGGCGGGGACAGGGGTGTGGGGGCCGTTAGCGGTTGTCATCGGACTGGTCTTCTGCCTGGTAGTCGGTTTCGTGATGAGGGAGAAGGTATAATATATGGCATTTCTGAAACGTAAGAAGGAGTCCTTCGAAGGAGGCGGACTGGTGCTTTTCGACGCCGTCCAGCCTGCCATGAAGGCGGAGAAGGTCTTAAAACAGGCGGACTATAAAGTCAGGCTGGTGGCGCCGCCGCCGGAGCTGCGCAAGGGCTGTGACCTGGCGGTGGAGATTAACCTGGTGGAGCAGCCCGGCATCGAGCGTCTGCTGAAACAGAGCGCTGTCGCCTATGTCGAGATAAGGCCGCTGAAGGGCAGCGATGCCGGGATATTGGAGATTGTCAGGGTGACCGATTTCGGCGACTGGGTGATGGTCAAGGC